>JAGLRU010000190.1 GCA_023136145.1 Alphaproteobacteria bacterium | reverse complement strand
GAGTTTCTGACCAAAAACAATACGACGAATGAGGCTCTGACTGGTCTTGGAGTGGTTGCAGGAAATTATTTCAGTATGGCTCAGGATATAATGAAACTGCCTCTGTCCGTAGAAAATGAATTCGGTAACGTGATGGTGCGAGAAGCACTGCGTCACGGCACTCCCGGCACCAAAAACTGGGCAAGTTTGGCGGCGGCTAACGACATTGAAGATAAAAACATTCCGAAATACTTAAAGGAAATCAAACCGCCGATAGAGGAATTCTTTATGTTGATCGGAATGGATGATCCTTTGGGACGCGCCGTAGCGGTTGCCAAGGCGGTTGGTCGTATGGTTGCTGTAATATCTGTCGAAGATGTTGGACAGATACATCCAAATATTGCAAAATCACTAGCGAAAACTGGCATGATTCTGGGATCGCGCTACAAAGAGCAAGCCGTAATGGTATAGCGTATAAACTATGTAAAGTCTGGACAGGTAAAATGACTCATCAAGCAAAATCCAGTTATTCTTATGAAGATATTATTTCCTGCGGCAAGGGACTAATGTTCGGTCCCGGAAATGCGAAACTGCCACTACCTCCGATGCTGATGTTTGACCGTATCACGCACGTTTCGGCAACGGGTGGTGCGTATGGTAAGGGGGAGATAGTTGCTGAACTTGATGTCAAGCCGGATCTGTGGTTTTTCAAATGCCATTTCGAGGGTGATCCGGTAATGCCGGGTTGTCTTGGATTGGATGCTGTGTGGCAATTACTCGGTTTTTATCTGGGCTGGATAGGTGCTAAAGGATCGGGTCGTGCGCTTGGTGTCGGAGGAGTCAAATTTTCTGGTCAGGTTTTGCCATCAGTCAAAAAAGTGACCTATCGCATCAATATTAAGCGCGTTATTAATCGTAGGCTAGTGCTTGGTATTGGTGATGGTGTAGTTGAGGCAGACGGAAAAGTAATTTATGAAGCATCCGATCTCAAAGTCGGCCTCTTCGAGAATCCAGCGGCGATGTGATACAAAGTGTCATCCTCGCCTTCGTCCTCGCGAGGGTAGGCTCCGGGTGGTATTTGGTGCGGCGAAGTAATTGTATAGCGGTTAAGACATTGGAACAAAAGATGGCATTTCTAAGCCCTGTGCGGGAAAATTATCAGGAATTTGAGCCTGTAACAAAAGGGTTTCAACTGCAATATAATCATATTAATGGGAGATTGTATCAAGGCAATTCATTTGATTGGTTGGAATCTCTTGATGATATGAGCGTCGATCTTGTTTTTGCAGACCCGCCGTATAACATCAAAAAAACTGATTGGGATAATTTCGATAGCCAAGAAAAATATATTGAATGGTCTATCAAATGGATAACACAAGCCTCACGGGTATTGAAGCCTACGGGGTCTTTGTATGTGTGCGGATTCTCAGAAATCCTTGCTGATTTGAAGCATCCGGCATCAAAGTATTTTAAACATTGTCGCTGGCTTATATGGCACTATAAAAACAAAGCGAATCTTGGCAATGATTGGGGACGATCACATGAAAGCATCATTCATTTCAGAAAGTCTGATGCGGCAAAGCTCAATATTGACGATGTGCGTGTTCCTTATGGGGCGCATACACTAAAATATCCATCCCATCCGCAGGCAAAGACAAGTGCCTATAGTAATGGCGTGAATAAGCAACGAGACAACTGGACACCGCACCCAAAAGGAGCGAAACCAAAAGACGTAATGGATATTCCTACCACATGCAACGGCATGGGGGAAAAGACACCGCACCCAACACAAAAACCCGAAGAATTGGTGCGTAAGTTTGTTTTGGCATCCTCGAACGAGGGCGATTTAGTTATTGACCCATTTTCAGGGTCTGGCACAACTTCTGTTGTAGCGGAGCAGCTTAATAGGCGTTGGATGGCTTGCGATCTTGACCAACAGTACAACCAGTGGACAATTGAAAGGCTTGAAAGTGTTCGACGCATGACGAAAGATAAATGGATAGCGCATGATCGAAAAATAGCAGAACGAAGGGAATCTATTCGATGAGTTTTTCCGATTTGGTAAATCATGCCATAGATAAAAAACGATTTCACTCCGTCGAACATTACATTGATTTTTGCGCTCGTTACCTAGAATATATTGATACTGGGTTACAGGCGCGTATTGTATCACAGAACGAAAGCCACTATCAATTTTTACAGTACCGGAAAGAAGGCAGTTTTAACATCACGCGACCGATAAATTCACGCCTAATGTACGATGCTGTAGGATTCGCCAAGGCTGCACAGCAGTTCAACATGACGCTTGAACAATTGCGAGATGGTCATTGCCCCTCGGATGATTTGCGAGAAAACTTGATTCGCACTATTTACACGCTTCAGCAATCTATAGGTGCCACATTGGATGGGTTGCCAGCCGGGAAGTCAAATCAAGCCAGAAAGGTGAACGGAGATTTATTTGAACGGCTTATTCGTTTGCTAATTGTGTCGCTTAATGTGGATTGCGTATCAGGGACGATGCAAGTTCCTATAAAAGATGTGAATGGAATTGAGCTTTTTAAATCCAGCTATCAACACGATTTGATGTTAAGCAAAGATAACGAACTGAAAATTATTGGTTCTGTGAAAACGTCTAGTAAAGATCGAATAGATAAGGTCTTTATGGATAAATTTCTTTATAATCGGCTTACTGATACTGCCCTGCCCCATATCGCCATTTTTCTGAACGATGTTCAGAGAAAAAAAGCAAAGCGAGAAAATGAATATGGAGTAAGTGCAACGTTTTTGCCCGGTCACTTCAAGGCATACACGATCAAGCTGAATCCATTGGATGGCGTGTATTACTGCGACATTCGCCCAAATATGGTTTCTGATGCGTTGCTTTCACAGCACATCAAAACCATCGACCACTTTTTCTATTCTGATCTTTGGGAATTGCTCGACCTACAAGGGCAAACTTTGCCGAAAGTCGCCATCAGAAAAGAGGATAATGTAGGTCTATAAAGGAAATATTATCACAGACTTATTCCAGTAAAGCAGGCATGACAAAAGAACAAGAGGATTTACAAATGAAACGAGTTGTAGTGACTGGCATTGGCATTATTTCCTGTATCGGCAACGATCAGGATGAAGTGACGCAATCGCTGAAGGATGGAAAGTCCGGTATCGTCTTTTCTCCAAAGTACGCGGAAATGGGATTCAGAACTCATGTTCACGGTCAGCCTAATATCAATTTAACGGAGAAAATTGACCGTAGATTGCTGCGCTTTATGGGTGAAGGTTCTGCCTATAATTATCTAGCAATGGAACAAGCGATACAGGATTCTGGACTTGAAGACAAAGACGTGTCGAACGAGAGTACGGGGCTTATTATGGGTTCCGGCGGTCCTTCAACCAAAAATCTTCTGCAAGCTTTTGACGTTTGCCGTGCAAAAAGCCCAAAGCGTATCGGGCCTTATATGGTGACGCGCTGTATGTCTTCAACAAATTCAGCAACGCTGGCAACGCCATTCAAAATCAAGGGCGTTAATTATTCCATTACTTCGGCTTGCGCGACATCAGCTCATTGTATCGGGAACGCGGCAGAGATGATTCAGTGGGGAAAACAGGATGTGATGTTTGCTGGTGGCGGCGAAGAACTAGACTGGACACTGACGCTTCTGTTTGATGCTATGGGTGCGTTGTCCTCGAAATATAATCACGAGCCTGAAAAGGCTTCCCGTGCTTTTGATGCCAACCGTGACGGTTTTATTATCGCAGGCGGTGGTGGGACGATTGTGCTGGAGGAGTTGGAACATGCTAAAGCTCGTGGTGCAAAAATATACGCTGAGTTGACTGGTTACGGAGCAACTTCAGACGGATATGATATGGTTTCCCCTTCAGGAGAGGGAGCTGCACGTTGTATGAAGCAGGCGATTTCCACGATCAAGGAGCCTGTGGACTATATCAATACTCACGGAACCTCTACTCCGGCAGGGGATACGGCAGAACTGAAAGCTCTTAAAGAAGTTTTCTGTGATAAAATTCCTCTTTTCAGTTCAACAAAATCCCTAACTGGGCACTCACTTGGCGCAACAGGTGTGCAGGAGGCAGTTTACAGCCTTTTGATGATGAAACATGACTTTATTTGTGGCTCAGCCAATATTGAAACGCTTGATCCTGATGCAGAAGGAATGCCTCTCGTGCAAAAGCGTATGGATGAGATAAAACTGAATAATATTATTTCCAGCAGCTTTGGTTTCGGCGGAACCAACTGCACTTTGGCGTTTTCGCGCTACGAAGGGAAATAACCATGAGCGATCAACTTATGAAAGGCAAGCGTGGGCTGATTATGGGGGTGGCGAACGATCACTCCATAGCTTGGGGCATCGCCAGAACGCTGCATAAACACGGCGCGGAAATGGCCTTCACTTATCAGGACGAGCCTTTCGGCAAGAGGATGCGCCCTTTGGCGGAAAGCATCGGCATGAAGCATGTTCTTCAGTGCGACGTGGCAAAGGAAGAAGACCTCGACCGTGTGTTCGCGCATCTTGAAAAGGAATGGGGAAAGCTTGATTTTGTCGTTCATGCTATCGCCTTTTCAAGCAAGGAAGAACTGAAAGGTCATTATGTTGATACAACGCTTGGAAATTTTATTACTTCCCTGCATATTTCCTGCTTTTCCTTTACTTCAATTGCGCGTCGCGCCAAAAAGCTGATGACGGAAGGGGGAAGCATAATTACGCTGTCATATCTAGGCGCGGAAAGGGTGATGCCAAACTATAACGTTATGGGAGTAGCCAAGGCTGCGTTGGAAACTTCGGTGCGCTATCTTGCGGCTGATCTAGGAGCTTTAAACATCCGCGTTAATTCGATTTCTGCCGGCCCCATGCGTACGCTAGCGGGAGCCGTGATTGGCAATGCCCGTTATACTTTTAAATTCACAACTAAGTCATCACCTTTGCAGCGTTCTGTAACTCTGGACGAAGTCGGCAACACGGCACTGTACTTACTTAGCGATTTGTCGTCTGCCGTCACTGGCGAAAACCACCATGTCGATTGCGGTTTTAATGTTATTGGTATGCCGAAACAGGAAACACTCGATGAGATTGTAGCAGTAAACGAAAACGGTAATGGAAAACATTAATATTGCAGAGCCGATTCATACTGCGAATGTAGTGTCGAAATCTGTTGTTACAGATTTAATCTTTAGTTTTTTTCAGATTTTATATAAAGCTATACTTGGGGTAATTGATATTATTTCTTCTTTAGTGGATTTATTGTCATGGCCTGTGATAGTGTTCGCGGCAATATTAATTTTTAGAAAATCTTTGATAGATCTAATAAATCGTATTTCTAAACTTGGTAAAGGTGGGGCTGAATTTTATAATCCGCAATCGTCTCAATCAGAGGAGAAAGAAAGTTCTGCTGATAAACTTGGGATTATTTCAGAGAATTTTCATCCATTAGTAGAAAGATGGATACCAAAAGTTGATAGACTTCTTGAACAAAAAGCAAAAGATTTAGCTCAGAGCAAGAATTCAATTTTAATTCCGGGGCTGTCCCAGATAACGCATAAA
>JAGLRU010000019.1 GCA_023136145.1 Alphaproteobacteria bacterium | reverse complement strand
CGCTTGCTAAGGTTAATGTTCCTGAGGTAGTAGCTGTCCCTGACGCCTTATTTACTGTAAGGGTTCCTGTGGGAAAGTTATCACTCGTTAATGTTATTGTCTGGGCGTTTGTTCCTGAGAAAGCCATGTTCGCGTTTCCCTGGTTAAAAGAAGCGCCTACTGTTACATGACCTTCTGCTTCTATCGTTCCTGCATCAACCTCACCGTCTGTAAGATTAAGTGTGCCTGTAACTACCATTGTATCGCCACTTGTTATGGTGAGGGCATCGGATACATCTGTTGTTTTGTTAACGGTTACGTTGTTGAAGGTCTCTGTTGTTGCTACATCTATTGTTCCGTCTGTTGCTCCTCCGAATGTTACTGTTCCTGTGTTTTCATTGAAGGTTCCGCCTGACTTTGTAAAGTTGGTATCTACCCTTAGTGTACCGCTTCCACATGTAAGGGTTCCTCCTGATTGGGTATAGTCACCTGTAACTGTGAGGTTATTGTCATTCATATCTAACGTGCCCAGAGTAAGATAGATATCATTGTTTACTGTTAACTCATCCTGTAGTGTCCACTCGCCTCCGGCGTTATTGAGTTTTAGATCACAGAAATCATCCGCTCCTCCGGATGAGGTTGTGATGGTTTTTCCTGTGGAAGAGGCGTCAAAGAGTACTCTTCCCGAGTTATGTGTAAATACGCCTGTTCCCGATATCTCCCAGTTACCCGCTGCTGTAAAAGATGTATCATCTAACGCGGCGGGGGCAGAGAGGATTCCTGATGATACTGTTACGTTACCTCCTATATCAAGGTCACAGGAGGCGTTACTCGCGTTAAGGGTTCCCCCGTTTATGAGGAGGTTACCGGTCAGGGTAAGGTTATTTGTTGAGGTATCTAATGTGCCGTTTGTTAGGGTTAGATCATTGCCTACGGTTATTTCTCCATCTAATGTATAAGTGCTCCCTGATGAATTAAGTGTAAGGTTGTAGTATGAGGATAGTGATGAGAGAAAGTTTGTTGTTACGCCTGTCGCGGCATTATAGGTTATTGTTCCTCCCGAGTTAGTCCATGTTCCGGCGTTTTTGACTATGTCGGTTGTTGTATTGTCTGATTCGATTTCTAAGGCGCCGCCTGATATGGTGACAGTGTCATCAGCGGCGTCTCCGAATGTTACTACACCTGTTCCTGTTTTTAATGTTCCTCCGTTTATTACGGTATTGCCGTTTATTGATAATGTTTGATCGTTTGTGTCTAATGTGCCGTTTGTAAGATAAAGATCATTGCTTAGCGTTAACTCATCCTGAAGTGTCCAGCTGCCGGAAAAATTATTAAACTTTACATCGTAGAAGTCATCCGCTCCGGATGATGAGGTTGTGATGGTTTTTCCTGTGGAAGAGGCGTCAAGGAGTATTCTTCCTGAGTTATGTGTAAATATGCCTGTTCCCGATATTTCCCAGCTGCCTCCCGCTGTAAAGGATGTATCATCAAGGGCAGCCGGAGCGGATAAGGTTCCTGATGATACTGTAACGTTACCGCCTATATCAAGGTCACAGGAGGCGTTACTCGCGTTAAGGGTTCCTCCGTTTACGAGGAGGTTACCGGTTGCGGTGAGGTTGTTTGTTGATGTATTTAATGTTCCGTTTGTTAGGGTTAGATCGTTACCTATGGTTATAGCTCCATCTGAAGTGTAGGTGCCTCCTGATGAATTAAGTGTAAGGTTGTAGTATGAGGATAGTGATGAGAGGAGGTTTGTTGTTACAGCTGTCGCGGCATTATAGGTTATGGTTCCTCCTCCGTTAGTCCATGTTCCGGCGTTTTTGACTATGTCTGTTGCTGTATTGTCTGATTCGATTTCTAAGGCGCCGCTTGATATTGTGACAGTGTCATCGGCGGCGTCTCCGAATGTTACTACACCTGTTCCTGTTTTTAATGTTCCTCCGTTTATTAGGGTATTGCCGTTTATTGATAGAGCCTCGTCGTTTGTATCTAATGTGCCGTTTGTTAGTGTGAGACTACCTGATAGCGTAAGGGTATCTTGTAATTCTAATGTCGCGCCTCCTCCCGCATCGTTTATTGTAAGGTTGTTTAGGGTTTCCGTGTCTGTTGTAAGAGTTTTTGTTCCGCTTGATGGGTTAAGCAGTATTGTTGAGGTGTCTTCCTGTATGGTTCCGCCGGTAAAGTCTATCGAGCCTCCTACCGTAAATGTGATTGTGTTTAAGTCAAGAGTCGCGTCTATATCCACATTATTTACTACTGTTAGATTGCTGTTACAGGTAAGGGTTCTTCCGCCGGTTAAGATAAGAGAGCCTATGGTATACACGTCGCTCAGCGTTGGTTCATTGGTTACTCCTGACAGAGGTATCACCACATCATCGAGTTCAATAGGTTGTCTGTTTAAATCCCAGTTAGCCGCGGTATTCCAGTCTGTTGATGCTGAACCATCCCAGGTTATAGTGGCGCCTGTAAATACCCAGTTTGTGTTGTTAAGTCCGTCTATTGAGTTCGCCGCGTACATTGTTTTTCCGCCGGAGGCGTCTGAATAGCTTACGGTTAAGTAATCCATGTCGTATGTTCCGTTCATTACTAAATTCCACGCGGAGGCGGCGGTGGAACTAAGCGTTATGAGATTTTCGGATTGGCCTGTTAATGTAAGGGTGCCTGTTATGGTTTTTGTTGAACCGGCCTCGAATTGTAGTTCTTTGCCTGCTGTGGCACAGGTTAAATTGTAAAATGTTACGCCACCATAGATATGAGAGACTTGGGTGTTGTCAGTGAAGGTTACTGTCTGACTTGAATGGGTAAAGGTTCCGTTTGACTTGGTGAAGTCACCGTGGATTGTAATATCATGGGTATTCGCATCGAGTTTGCCGCTGTTTTGGATAGTCACATCATTAAATGTCCAGTCGGTTGTAAGAAGAGGGGTTCTATCGCCGCTGTGGCTGTTATTGTCAACAATTAAATTCCCGTAAGATTGAGATGAAGGTTTTTTGTAGATTGTTCCCGCGCCACCGTATCTTCCGCTGGGGCTTCCTCCGTATAACTGACAAGTAACCGAGGAATTGTCTGTGGTGTAGTGAACTGCTATTCTTCCACCGGCACCGCCACCTCCGGCATAGCCATAGTTGCCTCCGGCTCCGCCATTGGCAGTGATTGATCCGGAGCCAGTGAGGGTACCAGCTGTAATCCAGATACTGCCGCCAGATCCTCCTCCGCCTCCACGGTCAGTACCGCTTGAAGTGGCTCCGCCATTAGCCCCATTAGCTGTAATTAAGCCGTTAATGGTGGCCGTACCAGCAACGGTTAGCTTAACCGCGCC
>JAGLRU010000189.1 GCA_023136145.1 Alphaproteobacteria bacterium | reverse complement strand
AAAGCTTCGGCAGGAATTCAACTCGGAACCCAAATCAGAAACGAAATTCTAGCTCAAGTCAGGGAGCAGGTAAAATCCCAAATCGAAGACATTTTATCATTTGAATCTCATTGCGATGGTCTTCACGAAGCTAATTTGCTTGCACCTTATGATTTTATGAGCATGGAACTAGGCGTAGATGTCAAAAAACTGTCCGGTCTTATAGCAGCCGCAGAGCATTGTGGCTGGTTCTGGCCACTCGATGGTGCGGTGATTATCACGGAAAAACCAACTGAACTATGCTACGATGACAAGAACCGGCTTCATAACGAAAAAGACATGACGATCAAATACAGCGACGGATGGGGCATCTGGCTCTGGTACGGGATGCGCGTTGAAGACTGGATCATCACAAACCCGGAACGGCTCACACTCGACAATATCCTTGATGAAAAAAATGCAGGTGTCAGACGAGTTATGCGGGAACGT
This sequence comes from Alphaproteobacteria bacterium, assembly GCA_023136145.1. Lineage (GTDB taxonomy): Bacteria > Pseudomonadota > Alphaproteobacteria > Micavibrionales > UBA2020 > PALSA-926. The sequence continues at coordinate 7,599 of JAGLRU010000189.1, read as the reverse complement.
TTCGGATTTCAAGATTTTTTCATGGTGATGATAAAGGAAGGAAAGACAAAAAAGATAGGTCGGAGAAAAGATAATTCAGGAATGCCGATGACATTGTACCAGTACGACGAAAAAGAAGCACCAGTGTATTTCGTCCACGTCCTAAATGGCGAGAAAGAACCCGACGGTACGCGGCGCGAATTTCTTATCAACTGCAAAAACGTCTACGATGATCCTTGGGATTCAATGACGGCAACATATCCGAAGATGATGAAAGAACTAAAAGACAACCCAAGAAAATTCGAGATCATCAAAAACTCCATCAGGGGATGATTTTTAGAGCCTTCGTTTATCAAAAAAAATTGTGAAAAAACATGAAAAAATCAAAATTGTTTTTAGGTCTCTTTGCACTGCCGTTTCTTGGAATAGGAATCTGGGCATTGATCTCCATTACCGGCACGCTTATCGATTGGAAGAGCATGCAAAGCTGGGAACCTGTCCAAGCTTATGTATTATCAGGTGGATATCATATCAATAGCGATAGCGAAAGCACTACCTATAAAGCTTACGGTAAATATACTTACACTTACAATGGGCGAGAATACAAAAGTACTCGCGTACAAATTGACGACACATCCGATAATATCGGGAAACATCAAATAAAGCTCGGTCAAAAGCTTAAAAGAGCCGCTAAACAAAAAGAACCGATAGAAGCCTACGTCAACCCTGATAATCCGAACGACACCATAATCAACCGTGACATACGCTTGGAGATGGTTGGTTTCAAATTTATTTTTCTGGTTGCCTTCGGAGGTTTTGGTCTTGCCCTTCTTATTGTTTTGTTCACGATGCCGAAGGAAAAAGATTCAACCCTTCCTTTATACAAGGAAAAACCTTGGCTAATAAATGATAAATGGCAAACCAACGAAATCTACTCTACAGCAAAACTGGCCATGTATCTTACATGGGGTTTCGCTATTTTTTGGAACGCTATTTCGTCTCCAATTCTATTTATTCTTACCGAAGAAATTTTGGAAGAAAACAACTACTTCATTCTAATTGCTTTAATTTTTCCATTGATTGGGGCAGGACTTATTATCCAAGCCGTTCGGAAAACACTGGAATGGAAAAAATTCGGCAGGATACCTGTTATTCTTGATCCTTTTCCGGGCAGTATCGGAGGACAGGTAGGAGGTAGCATAGAGCTTCCACACTCTTATAGTATGGGTACACAATTCACAGTGACGCTGTCCAATATTTACAGCCATAAAAGCAGCAACAGTAAAAACCGCAGACAAAGCGAAAAAATAATCTGGCAAGACACCGCCATAGCCTACACGGAATCAGGTATCTATGGCACACGCATAGTTTTCCGCTTTGATGTACCTGAAGGATTGAACGCATCGGATGCACTGAAGAACAGCTCTAATTCTTATCTCTGTAAGCTGAATTTGAAAGCCACAGGTATATTGAGAAACAATTCCAACTATTATCTCTGGCGGTTAAATTTGAAAGCTACGTTGCCGGGCGTAGATATTGACCGAAATTACGAAATTCCGGTTTATCCAACCCGCAAAAAATCCGCCTATATATCGCAACGTGATATGAGAGTCTCGGAAGATGCAACACTGCAAATGGAAGACCTGGCAGCACGCGCCAAAATCCTCATAAGGCAGGGGGTTCACGGTGATGAGATGTTCTATCCGATGGGGCGCTTTATTGGTACTGCTCTCATTGGTATGTTCGTTGGTGTCACTTTTCTAGGTATGGGCGGCTTTCTGATGTTCCATGAAAAAATGTATATTTTTGGCGGCGTTTTCGCTTTGTTTGGCATACCCATTTTTCTTGGTTTTCTCTATATGTGTACGAACTCTCTAACTGTCTATAAAACCAGCCTCGGCAATATTCAAACTGTCCGACGCGTTTTTGGTTTGCCTATCAGAAAATGCAATATACCATTAGAAAATATATCTTCCATTGAGAAAGGGCATACTTTCAGTGTAACGACCGGAAATAAACAGGTTAAATGCTACGCCGTACATGTTCCCTTGTCCGGCTACGGTCACAAAAAAATGATTCTGGGAGAAGGTTTCTATGGCGAAGGCGAAACCGATGCCGCTATTACAATTATCAAAGAAACTCTTGGGATACAAAATAATCAGTCTGGCAAACGTAGTTGATTATTTAAAAAGCTGTCTTTCACTGATACGCACGTTCATATCAGCGTCATTTGCCTTTCCTAATTCTCTCAAGCTTAATAACGACACGCCGGTTCTGAGCCTGATTTTCAGGGATCGGATTGCCCTCATCGTCCCGATTAAGCATTTTTGGGAAAGTATCGGCATATCCAGAAGCACGCAATCTCTGTGCAGGAATGCCCTGCTCCATAAAATACCTAACCACAGAAGCAGAACGCCCAGTCGATAACTCCCAATTCGAAGGAAACTGAAGGGTGTTTATAGGTGAGTCATCCGTATGACCTTCAATTGTGATCTGATAATTTCTAAACTTTTTGCTGTTGATTTTCTCAAGAACAGGTTCCAGAAGTGCCTTACCCTCATCGCTCAAAGTCGAAGAACCACTGGCGAAAAACGGAGCACTGTTCATATCAATCGTAGTGATTCTATCGCCGATCTGTTTTGGAGCAGCCTCTCTGTCATCAATAAGATTACCGACAATCGACGGGTATCCAGTCAATGGCATAACCTCCATCGGTCTGCCACGCATAATGTCAGGATTAACGGGAGGACTGCCCTCAACAGGATCGAAATCACCTCTTGGCAAGGCCATCGGAGAAAATATCCCTTCAGTCGTGTTCGGGGACGCGAATTTTTCAAGCACCTTCTGCCGTGCCTGCGCGAACTCAGCCTTCTTGGGGACAGAGACGGATAGAAAAATGGCAAAAAAGCACAGTAGCAATGTGACCATATCGGCATAAGTCATCAGCCAGTCATCAACGCTTTGTTCTTCCTGCCCCCTGTTTTTGTAATACCGCGAGGTCATTCGTCCTCACTAACTTTCTCTTCCGCCACCGCCCCGGCATCAAATTCACTCTGGCTCTCTGGGCGCAAGAAGCTGTTCAATCTATCCTGAATATGACGCGGAGGCTTGCCGGCAACAAGCATCACCAGCCCTTCGGTGATAAGGTGATTGCGGAACCTCAGTCCATCCTGCTTTTGCATCATTTTCACCGCTGCTGGTATATAGACCATACGCGCCGTTAAAACACCGTAAAGAGTCGCCAATAGAGAAACGGACAATCCCGACCCAACGCCCGACATATCATCCTTAAAACTGCCTAGCATAATGACCATACCAACCAACGTACCTACCATACCGAAAGCAGGCGCATGACCGGCCATCGCCATCAACACACGCGCTGGGATGGTATCGCGTTCATAAAATCCGTCCGCAGCCGTTTCCATCATAGTACGGATTTCCTCGGGCTGATAATTACTGACGACCATATTAAGGCCGTATTTAACGAATGGATCGTTGATACCTGCGCTGTCCGCTTCCGACTCGAGTCCACGCATGCCCTTTTCCTTAACCACACTCGCCCAAGAAATAATGTCCTTAAGGTTATTATGAAGGTTTTCATGCGTGGCGGATGCTTGTTTAAACATAAGACCAACGCCGCGCATAGCCTCGATAACGTGATTTGCCTGAAAACTCATAAACGCAACAGCAAAAGAACCGCCAACCACGATCATAAACCCCTCAATGCTGAGAAAAGCGAGATAATTCTTAGTTCCCATAACAATAGCGCCAAGAACCAAAAGAAAGCCAAAAGCAGCACCTACAATAGATGCAATTGAAAATTTCATACCCTGAACCCCAGTCTGTGACAAAACAATCAGACAAATACAATGCTACATCATGAAGTGTAAAAATATTAATAACACCACACACAACTTTAAATTGTTATTTTGGCGTTTGTTTTCAATAATGATTTGATAACTCCTTAAAGGAGCATTAATTTAAGATTGTATGAAATCCGACCCACTGTTAAAAATACCGCAGAGGTTTACACATGCAATCCATAAACAGTTCCATTTTAAAAACAACACCCGCCAACCGCCATGACACTGTGGTTATCTTAGATTTCGGGTCACAGGTGACTCAGCTTATCACGCGAAGGATTCGGGAAATCGGCGTTTATTCCGAACTACTGCCATTCAATACACCAGTGGCAGATATTTTGAAATTAAGACCAAAAGCCATAATCCTCTCCGGTGGCCCCGCATCGGTGATAGAAAAAGACTCGCCGCGCGCACCGAAGGAAATCTTCGACTTGAAAATTCCAGTCCTCGGCATTTGCTACGGCTTACAAACGATGTGCAAGCAACTTGGCGGAAAGGTGGTTGCATCACAAAACAAGCGCGAATTTGGGCGGTCATTTATCAGTATCAATGACGCACCCTCACCATTGTTCAATGGTATCTGGGAGAAAAACACAAAACCGCAAGTCTGGATGAGTCATGGGGACAGCGTTGTAAAAATTCCTGACGGATTTAAGGTTATCGCTCAAAACAAAAGCTGCCCCTTTGCTGCCATCGCCGATGAAAAACGCCGGTTCTACGGCGTGCAATTCCACCCGGAAGTCGTCCACACGCCAGAGGGAAAACATATTCTCGAAAACTTCGTCCTGAAAATTGCAGGCTGCCGGAACGACTGGACAATGGCCTCCTTTAAGGACGAAATCATCGGGCTTATCCGCAAGCAGGTTGGAAACGAGCGCGTCATTTGCGGCGTATCTGGCGGGGTGGATTCAACAGTCGTAGCAGCACTGCTTCACGCGGCCATCGGCGACAAACTCGTTTGCATTTTTGTTGATACAGGGCTGATGCGGCACAACGAGGCGGAGGAAGTAGTCGGACTCTTCCGCGATCATTTCAACATCCCGCTAGTGCATGAAGATGCCTCGGAACTTTTTCTAGAACGGCTGAAAGGCATCACCGAGCCGGAGCAAAAGCGTAAAATCATCGGCAAGACATTTATCGATGTTTTTGAAGGAACCACAGCGAAAACAGGAGAAGCTGCTTTTCTCGCGCAGGGCACGCTGTATCCTGACGTAATCGAAAGCGTTTCCCACACAGGAGCACCCTCCTCCACAATCAAGTCGCACCACAACGTCGGCGGTCTACCGGAAAAAATGAACTTTAAACTAGTGGAGCCGTTGCGCGCGCTTTTCAAAGATGAGGTTCGCGCACTCGGTCTGCATTTGGGAATCCCCGAAAAATTTATCAAACGGCATCCTTTCCCCGGCCCCGGACTCGCCATCCGCATTCCCGGAGATATTACACCCGAAAAGCTTTCCATCCTCCGAAAAGCTGATGCAATTTTTATTGAGGAACTTCATTCAGCGAAACTATATGATGAAACATGGCAAGCGTTTGCCGTTTTACTGCCGGTTCGTTCCGTTGGCGTGATGGGTGATAGCAGAACTTACGATTATGTGCTTGCTCTCCGCGCGGTAACTTCCGTGGACGGCATGACCGCAGATTACGCCGCCCTGCCGCATGAGTTCTTAGGACGAGTGGCGGTACGGATTGTGAACGAAGTTAAAGGCATCAGCCGCATCGTTTACGATATCACTTCCAAACCACCGGGGACGATTGAGTGGGAGTGAAAATATGACTTATAGTGGAAAACCTGTATCAGGTGTGCAGTTTTTTGAACTATTAAATGAAGATAATAAATTCTGCCAAGAAATCGGATGTTGCTCACTTGCTTGTTCGCGATTAGAAGTAGCACTCATAAGATTTTTAACAAAAAACGGAATTCAGCCGAAGAAAAAAGCACCTCTAGGAATGCTGATTAATCAAGCAAAAAAATTACTAAACAAACAGGAGGAAGACTCGCTAGAACTGATTAATGATCAAAGAAATTATATGATACATAGACTATATTCACTCTTTACTGGCTTGACCGAAGAAACACGCTTACCACGATCAAATTTAATTGACTCTGACGTATGGACATATATCAACTACGCATTTCAACTAAAAGAAGGTCTTTTAAGGCTTGGAGATGTTTTCATGAAAAAATCATAAATTTCAACTGCAAACATACGGCAAACAAAAAATTAGACCTACAATATCAGTTAGCTAGATACACAAGGACGATTGAATGGGAGTAGATTCTTTTAAAAACATTATTGGAAAGTAAAATTAATGAATTTTTTTGAATATTTAATAGAATCAAACATGTTCAGTAGTATCGTGGTAGCCGTCGTAGCTACTTTTTTGACATTTCAGCTTTCTATAAGAAAATTTCGGTCTGAAAGATGGTGGGAACTTAAGATAGTAGCGTATCAGAGAATAATTGAAGCCCTGCATTACTCAAAAGAATTCTCAAATCGTTTTATAGAAGTAGAGGAAGGAGAAAGAACGATAACAGATGAAGAAGAAAAAAGATTAAGGGAAAAATCAAGAAAAGCAAATGAAGAAATATTAAAAACCATTGATATAGGCATATTTCTTTTCTCTGACGAAGCTATAGAAAGATTAAAACAATATGAAAAAGACTCCTACGAGTCATCAAAGCAAGAATTTTGGTCTGATTACCTTAATCATGATTGGGATGTCACGAATAGTTGTCTTGTGGACTTGATAAAATTAGCAAAAAAAGATTTGGAGGGCACACAACAAAAATAGCTGTCACCCCTGCGAAAGCAGGGGTCTAGTTGGCGTTTTTTTAACAGAGAATTAACTGGATTCCTGCTTTCGCAGGAATGACAATTGTAGTACTAGTTCCATGATTTCGCAGGAATGACAACTATTATAAATAAAAAAATGAAATCTATTCATAGTAGAAATTCTATCATGTTTACTGGGGATTTATTTCCTTCACAATATTACGGATCATGTATAAAGAAAGCTCTAAACCGCCCGGAACAATTGAGTGGAAATAAAGAAAGAAAATGAAAAAAGAAGAATGACTACATTTCTGCTACAAACTTGCTGCCTCTAAAAACTTTTACTTTCCTGTCACCCCTGCGTAAGCAGAGGTCTAGTTGGAGTTTTTTTCTGATAGAGAATTGACTGGATTCCTGCTTTTGCAGAAATGACAACTGTGGTACTGATTACCTGCTTTTGCAAAAATGACGGCTGTAAATAAAGGAATTTTAATTTATGAACGAAGGTTATTTCGTTTATATTCTAGCCAGCAAACGTAACGGAACACTCTATGTTGGTGTTACAAACAATCTGTCCAGAAGAGTATTTTAGCATAAAAACGGATGTGTTGAAGGCTTTACCAAAAAACACACTGTAAAAAATCTTGTCTATGTTGAAACTCATCCGACCCCTTCAGCAGCCATTCACCGTGAAAAATGTCTTAAAAGATGGAAGCGCGATTGGAAAATAAAACTGATTGAAGGACAGAATCCGCTCTGGAATGATTTATATCCATCTTTACTAAAATAAAAAAACAAACGGTGCCAACAATTTTTTGTCTCGCTGTGCCATAAGTAAATTGGTTCGTTCTTCTCGTTTTCCCTTAACATCTGCATAGAGTTTTTGCCCCCTTGGAGCCCAGCCGCTTAACCGTCCTTTGTGGCTTACAAAACCGCTTTCGTCAAAGTACACAACGTTTTCAGAGCCATATTTTTTGATC
>JAGLRU010000188.1 GCA_023136145.1 Alphaproteobacteria bacterium | reverse complement strand
GTTACGCCCACATCGTCCTGAAATCTGGAATGGTAATCCACAAAAAAAACGGGCAGTACACTAATACTGCCCGTCTGATCTTGAATGAAGGTGATTCTATAGTCTTAGCGTAAGGATTATGTATAGCCTATGTTTGCGGGATTTACAGGTGTATGTTTCTTGATCTTTTTTGACAAAGCAATTTCAGGTTCAACTACCTTTTCCGAACCCACCTTCTTAGCAGCAGGATTAAATCCCTCCATCAAAGCCCCACCAAACCCCAGTTCCGAAGATAAATCCACGATAGAAAATGTACGCAATAAGCTATTAAACAAAGGAATCTCTGAAGGAATCCACGTATCAGCATTTTCCCAGAGAGCGTTCAGAATTCTGAACGCTCTCGAAAGGGAGCCATCCTTTGATAAGGATGACTTCGCAATATGCTTGTTGTTTGAAGATTAACGTCTGTGGTTGATGCGATAATGCATTTTTACTTTGTGATAACGTGCTTTTACGATTGGATGATGTGCTTTTGCGTTGTAGTAACGTGCTTTTACGATTGGATGATGTACTTTTGCGTTGTAATAACGTGCTTTTACTTTGTGATAACGCGCTTTTGCGTTGTGTTTTTTATTGCGGATATTTTTGCGATGGTCGTGGCGGCTTTCAATCTTGTACTTTCGGTTTTTTTGTTGGTTGCGGATGTTTTCACGGTTATTATGGACTTTTTCCAGATGGTTTTTGACGTAAGGTTTGTTTGGAAAAGCAGCCTTACCGTTCTGAGCGTAAGCACTGGTGGATAACGAGAGAACGCCTATGGCTGCAAGAATCAATACTTGTTTTTTCATGTGAAGCTCCTATTTGTTTGATTTCTTTAGAGATTAAGAAAAAATGGATATGAGATTATCTCATAGCCTATAAACCTCTATACGTATCAAAATGAGCATCCCCTGCGTTGTCTGTTAAAAATATTTATAAATTTGTCGCAGGGACTTCACTTATAGCTGCGTATAAGTAAGCGTATGGAATATTATGTGTCTCTTGACTGGGCATGAAGACATTTTGACTTCCATGAAATTATACGGGAGATATGATAGTGTCCCAAAGAAAGCACTTAAAAGAAGATATTTATGCAGGATGGGATTTCGGACAATTTGCTGATGGAAAGCATTGCAACAGGGGACGCGCAGTCTTTTCGTATGCTGGTTGTCAGGCATCTTCCCAGAGCGCACGCTATCGCAAGGCAAATGCTATACTCTCAGCAGGATGCGGAAGAAGCCGCGCAAGATGCTTTTTGCAAAGTATGGACTCATGCGATCCGCTTCGATCCGGCGCGGGCAAAATTCAGTACATGGTTTTACCGCATTCTCGCCAATACTTGTTTGGACATGTTGCGGCGCAAGCCTTCTCCTCAGATCAGTCTAAGTGGACTGGAGGATGTGTTGCAGGACACCGGAGAGAATCAGGATGCACAAATTATTTCTCTTCAGAAAAAAGAGAAGGTAAGACAGGCTGTGCAGTTTCTGCCGGATCGGCAGCGCATGGCCGTTGTGCTTTGTTATTTCGAGGAAATGAGCAACTCACAGGCTGCTGCTGTGATGGGTGTGCATATCAAGGCACTTGAAGGGTTGTTGGTGAGGGCGCGTAAAAAATTGCGGGAAAGGCTGGGTGAGATAAGATGAATGATGAAGACAAAAAATTGTGGGAATTGCTGAGAGCAGGACGCTTTGATGATGTTCCGTCTGGACTGGCTGAAAAGATCATACGTTCCGCAACTGCTTTGCCGCAGGAACAGTCTTTACGTTTGAAATGGAGGTGCTTTTTGGAAAGAGCTTTGTCGGACTGGCAATATGGTCTTTCTTATAAAATGGCAAGCTTTGCTTTGTGCGCGATGCTTGGTCTGGGGATCGGCGTATATCAACAATCGGAAAAATATATCGCGGATGAGTATGCCGCCCTTGATATAGTTGCTGTTGCTTTCGTGGAAAATGAACTGATGGAGATTTTATGAGAAAAGATTTGGTAATTAAGGGTTTATTGTTTGTTTCGATTGCCTTGAATGTGATATTAGGGGCAACGCTTACGGGTCGTACCTTGTTTGCGGATCCCGGAAAAAAAGAAGCCGTTGCAGAAAAGAGGGTTATGCGTTTGGAAGCATTGCCCAAAATTGAACGCGATGATGTGAAAAAAATATTCAAACAGAAACGGCAAGAATTGAGAGCCGCAAGGGAAGATATTAAAAACGCCCGCAAGGATATTTCGCAATTTATGGGGAGTGATTCCTACACCCGCGAGGAAGCGGAACGGAAGCTGATCGATTTGCGTGACAAAACATCTGAGATGCAAATTCTCACTCAAAAGATGATGCTGGATGCGGCGGATGCTCTTCCATCGCAATATCGTGCTAAATTATTTGAAAGGAGTGATAGGCACGGCAGGAAGAGCAGAGAGAACAAGCAGAGTAGAGAGAGTAGGAGGGAGTAAGAAACTCCTATAGAAGGTACTTTTATGCAGATTTTTTCTCTGAAAAAAAATACTCTTCACGTCTGGGCGTTTGACTGGACATCTGTTCCTGAAAATTTTTTAGGGCATATGCAGTCGTTTCTTTCCCCTGACGAGCATACGCGTATGGCGCGTTATAAAATACAGGATGACCGCACACGTTTTTGCGCGGGGCGTGCGTTGCTGCGGCATCTTGGTGGGCGTTATCTGGGGCAGGACGGCAGGACGTTGCAGATGAGCTTTGGAGATCACGGGAAACCGCGTTGGCAGAATCCTTGCGGCGATTTACGTTTTAGTCTTTCTCATTCCGGCGTATGGGTGATGATTGTTTTTTCAGAGCGAAGAGAAGTTGGCATTGATGTTCAATCGATAGGGCGGCGTTCCCTTTTGGACTGCATGAAAATAGCAAAACATGCTTTCCATCCGGATGAGGTTGATTTTCTTAAATTATGTGCGGAAGATATCCGGCTGCAAAAATTTTACGAGATATGGACGTGCAAGGAAGCTGTTATCAAGGCGTCCGGCACGGGAGTCCACGGCGCGATGGAAAAATTTTCGGTTCTTCCCCTGCCAGAACAGAAACAATGGACGCGTATTAGTCGCTGGCAGCTAAGAAGTCTGGACGCTGACACGGACACAAAGGCTGCCATTGTTGTAGAAGGAGATGCGGGAAATATCGACGTTAAACGATTGAGTATTGCTGATGCAGGGTTGGAAACTTTTTGAAATTTATACGGATACTGGCAAGAAATTTTGTATAATAGGAAAAAGTAATTAAATAATTCAAGGTGATTCTGTTGTATGAGTAAAAAACTTCCAATAGATAAGCAACGAGAATTTGCTGGAACTCTTATGGTCGGGGATGATGATGATAACTCTGCAATAAAAGAGTTACTATCAACAACTGATGCACTTTATGCTATAAAAGAAAAAGGAGTTTATAAAATACGACTAGCTGACGATATTGATCCTGATCGTACAAATCTTAACATTCCTAATCTTAGTCAAAAAGTTCTTTCAGCAGGTTACGATAATGAAATTGTTGCAAGGATTTTACTAACGGCAAAATACTTGTTTGACGAAAATAATGCGACAGTTAGACCTTTTATAGGAAACTTATTTGAAGGTAGCCTTGATCTTGTAAAACACGTTTTAGAATTACAAGAAATGATTTCTAGTCTGAAGGATAAAATTTCTCAAAAAGAAAATATAATTTTACAAGAAAAACAAAAAACAAATGCTTTCTCTCTTCCGTCTATTCCTGACCTTAATACAAAGCTTCATAATATTTTTGTTAGAGCTGATAAAGCAAAAGATGGAATTTTATCTTTGTATAAGTTGCATCTCTTACCAAATGCAGACAAAAAACCTAAATTATCCGAGTATGATAATGCCATTAGAAAATTACCAAATATTGAACCTGATTTTGTATCGTCTTGGAATGAAAGTAAGAAGTTTTTTATACTTATCAGAAATATTAGAAACTCAAGCGAACACCCAAAAAATAAACAACAAGTCATATTAAGTGATTTTAATATGAATTCAGACGGATCTATTAATCCTCCTCTTGTAGAGATACAGCACAAAGATACACTCATAAGTTTGCTTCCGCTTGTTGAGTTATTGGATTTTTTACAAGAAAGGATAATTAATTATGCTGAAGGTACTTTGGTATTTATACGATGTTTAGTTTTATTAGATAATAATCCATTTGGTCAATGGGTGTCTGTATTCCCCGTAGAAGAGCGACGCCATCCTTTTGTAAAGTATTACCGATCTATTAATATAGGTGGTACAGAACGTATCTTAGGTTGATTTAATGAAATAATGTTTTTATCCATTAATATGTGTGTTTCTGATTCGAATAAATTTATTATATGTTTCTGTCATATTTTTTCTATGGATCAGTGTTGTATCAGAAAAAGGGAGGAATAGAATATATCTCAATTTCAATACGTTGCATCAATTTTGCAGTTAGAGAATTCTTTCGGAACATTTTGAAACGCTTTGGAACGGCAACGCAGTGTTTTATCATTTTAAAGAGAAAATTTGAAAATAATTTTTATAAACGATGTCTTTGATTTTTCGATGTGAATTCATTTTTTCTTGTTTAAGAAAACGAAAGATAAATTATTTCTGTTGACGTGTCGGGATCATTTCTGTACAAATATAAACATGCTCGCGAAGTGTCGCTGAGTAAGACAAGTTAAAAAATACGCGGTTCTTTCAGGAGCCGCGTTTTTGTTTTGAGGGTTGCAGTTATAATGCCTGAAAAGAAAAAACGAAAACCAGCAGTTAAAAAACCAACAGCTAAAAAATCAGTAGTCAAAAAAGCAGCAGCAAAAAAAACTGGCGGTGGAAATATGCGGGATAAAATCAATGTCCTTGCCATGATAGAAGCGTTGGAACAGCATGTGCTTGGTCAGAAGGAAATGACAGCGACGCAGGTAAATGCGGCTCTGGCTTTGCTTAAGAAAACTATGCCTGATATGTCGGAGCCGATCCGCAAACTGATGAAGGAAACGGAAACCTCGAAAGCGCACGAAGACGCGCTGAAAGAACTGGAATAATTTTTTTTCATGAACAAGCGTGAGCGTAAAATCCGTCATCGCCTAAAGACGGATTTTACGCACTATGCTGAAAAATGCTTGAAAATCCGTACCAAACAGGGCGCGATCATGCCTATGGCTTTGAATACGGCGCAACGGTTTATTCATGAACGTCTGGAGGAGCAGAAAAAGCGAACTGGCAAGGTTCGTGCGTTGATTTTAAAGGGGCGGCAGCAGGGATGTTCAACTTACGTCGAGGCTCGTTTTTATTGGAAGGTGACGCATCATAAGGGAGTGCGTGCTTTTATTTTGACGCATCTGGATGATGCAACGCGGAACATCTTTCAGATTATGCGACGTTTCCATGAATACTGTCCTTTTCCGGTGAAGCCCAATGCTTCACATGCGAATAGTAGGGAGCTTGTTTTTAACCGTCTTGATTCCGGTTATCAGGTAGGTACGGCCAGATCGCAGGGGGTTGGACGCTCAAATACGCTTCAGTTTTTTCACGGTTCGGAAGTTGCCTATTGGGCGAATGCTGAAGAACATGTTTCTGGTGTTTTACAGGCTGTTCCTGATATGCCGGAAACGGAAGTTATTCTGGAGAGTACCTCCGCAGGGGCGCATGGATTGTTTTATACGCTTTGCGAGGATGCGAGAAAGAAGCGTTCGGAATACGAATTTATTTTTATTCCATGGTTCTGGCAGTCGGAATATCGCAAGGAGCCACCGGTTGATTTTGAGCTTACAGCCGAAGAAAAAGATTATCAGAAGGAATTTTGTCTTGATGCTGCACAGATGTACTGGCGTCGTGTCAAGACATATGAGATCGGCGATATTTGGACGTTTCGAAGGGAATATCCGGCGACGGCAGACGAAGCTTTTCACACAGATCGTCCGGGTGCGCTTTGGACGCGGGAGACCATCCATCGCAATCGTTGTTATGCAGGGGATATTCCGGTATTGAAGCGGATTGTGGTTGCTATTGATCCCGCAGTGACATCCAATCGCCGCAGTGATGAGACAGGCATTATCGTTGCAGGACTTGGCGACGACGATCATGGTTATGTTCTTGATGACCTAAGCGGAAAATACACGCCTGCGGGATGGGCAACGGTGGCGATCAACGCTTATTGTAAATATAAGGCAGATCGAATAGTTGCTGAAGTTAATCAGGGCGGCGATATGGTGGAGCATACAATTCGTAGTTTCGATGCCGGAATTTCTTACAAAGGGGTTCATGCAAGTCGCGGAAAGGTCGTTCGCGCTGAGCCGATTGCTGCGTTGGATAGTCAGGGGCGTATTCATCATGCGGGAATTTTTAGTGCGCTTGAAGATCAAATGTGCCGCTTCGATCCCGTTGCTGGAGGTGCAAGCCCTGACCGTGTTGATGCTCGTATCTGGGCGATGACGGAATTGATGTTAAACAGACCGCCGACGGAATGCCCCCGACTTTGGGGCGGATAACAGATTTCATTAATTTGGAGATAACAGATGGGTTGGAAAAACGCTCTTACGCAGGTTTTTACGCATACGCCGGAAATTAAAGTCTAGCCGCGCATCACCGCTTTTGGTGCAGTTCGGTTTGCATCAGCCTCGCTTTACGCCGCGTCAGTATGATCGGCTTGCTGATGAGGGATATCAGAAGAATGTTATTGCCTATCGCTGTATCCGGCTTATCAGTCAGAATGCAGCCGCCGTGCCTTGGGTGCTTTACAAGGGAAAGGGGGCTGAAAAGATAAGGCTGGAGGATCATCCTCTTTTGACGCTGTTGCAGCGTCCGAACCCGATGCAGGGCGGAGCAGAGTTGTTTGAGGCTATTTTTGGGTTTTTCCTGATTGCCGGAAATAGTTATCTTGAAACTGTTGGTCCCGAAAATGGTTTGCCGCTTGAACTTTGGACGCTCCGTCCCGACCGGATTCGTGTGGTTCCGGGATCGCAGGGTATCCCTATAAGCTATCGTTATGCTGTTGGTGGGAAGTCTGTTGATTTCGCTGTGGATCCGGTGACTGGACGCGCGCAGATACTGCATATCAAAAGTTTTCATCCACTTGACGATTGGTATGGTATGAGTCCGCTGGAGGCTGCTGCCGTTAGTATCGACCAGCATAACGATGCCGCAAGGTGGAATGCCTCGCTTTTGCAAACAGGAGGCAGACCCTCCGGTGCGCTTGTTTACAATCCTGCACATCCTGATTCTTCAGATACTATGACGGAAGAACAGCGGCAGGCTTTGAAAAACGAAATGGAGCAATATTTTTCCGGTGCTGAAAACGCAGGTCGTCCTCTTGTCCTTGAGGGTGGGCTTGATTGGAAGGAAATGTCATTGTCGCCGAAGGATATGGACTGGCTGGCTGGAAAGGATGTTTCGGCGCGTGAAATCGCGTTGGCTTTTAACGTTCCTGCGCAACTGATTGGCATTAACGGATCTCTGACTTTCTCCAATTTCGAGCAGGCACGCCTTTCTCTATTTGAAGATGCGGTACTGCCGTTGCTCGATCATGTGAAGGATGAGATTAACAACTGGCTGACGCCGCAGTTTGGCGATGATCTTTCTATAGAATACGATGCCGACAAAATTGACGCTCTTGCGCCACGCCGTGAAAAAGTCTGGGAGCGCATGAGTAAGGCTGATTTCATGACAATAAATGAAAAACGCTCTGCACTGGGCTTTCCGCCTCTTGCGGAGGGGGATGTTCTTGGGCGTACTGGGGGTGGGAAATGACGCAGATTGAAAAAAGCGTTTCCTTTCGTCTTGGGAACAAGGTTTATGTCGTCAGTTCTGATTTTGATCTTATGCGCGAGATTGAGCATGAACTTGGAAGCGCACCCGCGCTGCTTGATAGGTTCATCCAAAGAAGTTGGAAAATATCCGAGCTGGTCACGATCACTCATATAATGCTACAGGCGGCGGGGGAAACGGTCGATTACATTTCACTTGGCAACCGGATGCTAAAAGAGGGGCTTGGACATTATCTGTCGTCAGCCCAGTCTTTTCTGCGGCTTTCCGTTCATATTGAGTAGGGTTTGAAAATGCCGCATTCGAAATTTGATACACCGTTAGAGCTGAAGTTTCTGGCTGAAACGGGGGTGTTTGAAGGGTATGCTTCCGTTTTTCATGTTACGGACAGCGTGAACGATCGTATCCTGCCGGGTGCTTTCAAAAGCAGTCTTGAAAAATTCCGCAAGGCAGGGAGCTTTCCGCCCCTGTTGTGGCAGCACGATACTGAGAAGCCGATTGGTGCTTGGCGCGAGATGTACGAGGATGAACATGGGCTTTTTGTCAAAGGGGAGCTTTTTGTCGGTGATTTGCCACGCGCAAGGGAAGCCCATAAACTTCTGAAGGAAAACGTTGTCACCGGTCTTTCTATAGGTTATCGCGTGAAGGGATCGAGTCGTGACGAGAAAAGCGGTGCGCGTATCCTGACGGTTGTTGAACTGCTGGAAGTGTCACTGGTGACTTTTCCCGCTAACAAACATGCGCGGGTATTGAGCGTTAAGAAATTTATAGACAGTGCGACTATTCCATCAGAACGGGAATTTGAGTCTTTTCTGCATGGGGCGGGATTTAGCCGGAAGCAGTCTAAGGGTGTTGTGGCAAAAGGTTATAGGGTGCTTCTGCCGTTGCGGCAGGAAAAAACGCCGGAGAAAAATACTGGCGTTGATGCCGAAGCTATCGCTTGTTTTCGTGCCAGTATTATTCAGGCAACAGAAGACAATAAAATGGCGGCGTTGAAAAGTGTCTTTCCGCCGGAGAAAAAAGCGGTGGATGTTCAGGAAGCTTTGCGGCGTTTTAGCGTTAGCCTTCGTTATGCGACAGAAGATAATTTAAAAGCAGGATTTAATCCTAATCAATCCCGTGTGTCACGCGGTAATTCTGATGGCGGGCAGTGGTCTGGTTCGGGTGGTGGGAGCGGAAGGGGCGACTAGTTAATTTGACTAGGAAAAATATTATTTCTGTTCTTGAACGTTATCTTCATTCTGAGTTGACAGCAGAAAATGTAGAAGATTGGGCTAATGCAGTTGAAATACGTGATGATATTGAATTTGGTATTAAGAATGAAGAGACTGTTTTGGATGCTGTTTATATTCTTGCCAATCCGGTTCTGGAAGGTTCTTTGCCGCCGGAAATGGCGCGGAGTTTGATAGAAAGATTACGCACGGAACCAGTTGTTTCTGCATCGGAAGATTAAATCTAAAAAAAACTGAAGAAATTTAAGGTATCCCTGCGTGAGGCAGGGGATGCGTCTTGAAACTGGTCATGGGTAATAATTGCCGATGGTCGCGAACGAGTATTGTTTCCGCCACGGGACGTGGTCGGTGGCAAAGATATATCTATCATTCAAACAATATCAAAAAAGGAAAATGACATGACTAATGACACTCCTATCTTTGACCTGCATCATGATTTTGAGGAGTTCAAGGAATCCAATGACCAGCGTTTAAAGGAAATCGAACGCAAGGGATCGGCTGATCCTCTGACGGAAATAAAGGTTAAGCGATTGAACGAGCGTCTTGACCATATGGAGACGGCGATGGGTCGTTCGCCGCGTGGCAGCGTCAAATCGGACGATGGCGCGGAGGCTAAGATTTTTGCCACCGAGCGCAAGCGGCATTATCAAGGTGAGTTGGATGTTAACACCTACCGCCAGTATAAAACCGCGCTGAACCATTACTTGCGGAAAAACAATGCCGGCAACACCATGGATGAAATCAAGGCATTGAGTGTTGGTTCTGATCCAGATGGTGGCTTTGCAGTTCCGCCGGATATGGGTGGACGCATTATATCCCTTATTCTCGAAACGTCTCCGATGCGTCAGGTTGCCAACGTTGTTACTATCGGCACTGATGCGCTTGAAGGCGTCAATGATCTGTCCGATGCGACATCCGGCTGGGTAGGTGAGACAGAGGCTCGCAGTGAAACAACAACGCCAAAGATCGGCGAATGGCGTATTCCGGTGTTCGAGCAATACGCCGAGCCTCGCGCAACGCAGAAGCTGCTGGATGATGCTTTGTTTAATGTGGAGGAATACCTCGCGAATAAAATCGCCGAGCGTCTTTCACGCATGGAAAACACTGCCTTTATCAGTGGTAACGGCAGCAAGAAACCGCGTGGCATTCTGACTTATGCGGATGGTGTTCCGTCTTCCTCTAACTTCTCGGTTATCGAGCAAGTTCTGACTGGCGGTGCTGGAGATTTTGCCGCTTCCGATCCTGGCGACGCGCTTATCAACTTCGTTTACACGCTGAAAGCGGCTTATCGTGAGAAAGCTGTATTTATGATGAAACGTGCCACGTTGGCGGAAGTCCGCAAGCTTAAGGATAGTCAGGGGAATTATCTCTGGCAGCCTGACTTCCAGATGAAGCAGGGCGGTACGCTTCTTGGTTTCGATGTTGTCGAGGCTGAAGATATGCCAGCCATCGCGGCGAATAGTCTTTCTATCGCCTTTGGCGACTTCAACGCTGGATACCAGATTGTTGATCGTCAGGGCATTCGCGTCTTGCGCGACAGCTTCACTGCTAAACCCTACGTCAAATTCTACACGACGAAACGGGTCGGCGGTGATGTTGTGAATTTCGAGGCAATCAAATTGCTGAAATTCGCGGCAGCCTAAGCTCTGTTTGCGCCGGTGGGTTGTTGTATATCCCCCATGTTAGGCAACCCACCACTTTTTTCTCTGTTATATATGAAAGGAACTTTCTATGCATGATCTTGTCAATAATATCGGCATTGAGCAATCGCTTATGCCGCAAATAATTCAGGCATCTGCCCTTAATACTGGCGACATTGATACCCAGGGTGCCGAAGCTTTGGCTGTTGTGCTGTTGGTTGGTGATATTGCCGATACTCTAACCAGCTCTGTCCGCATTGATGTCAAAATAGAACATGCTGATGATGATGGCACAGGTTCACCCGATTCTTACACAGACTGCGTTGATGCAGATGTTCTGAACTTTACGGGTCTTTCCTCCGGTCAGTTTTTGAGCATTGATACATCCGGTGAGGAGCAAAAACGCTACATGATCGGTTATCGCGGCGGCAAGCGGTTTGTTAAGGTCACTGCGACACCCGTTAGCTTGTCAA
Source organism: Alphaproteobacteria bacterium (assembly GCA_023136145.1). GTDB lineage: Bacteria > Pseudomonadota > Alphaproteobacteria > Micavibrionales > UBA2020 > PALSA-926. The sequence continues at coordinate 5,806 of JAGLRU010000188.1, read as the reverse complement.
CCGGAGGGGCTGTCGCTTTTATGACTTTGAAAGGGAATCTCGGTCAATTGCCTGTAGATAATACCTGATTTCCTGTCCTGTAAAGGGGTGGGGGACGAATTCCCCACCCTTTCTTTTTTCGATAAAGGATAACCCATGTCGCATTCGATTTATCGCCTGACGGAGACTACTCCTCCGGCTTTTGAGCCGTTGACTTTGGCTGAAATCAAAACGTTCCTCCGTATCGACCATAGTAATGATGATGCTATCGTGACGGATTTAATTTCGTCGGCGCGGCAGCTTTGTGAAAGCGTGACAGGACGGAGCCTAATAACTCGCAGTTATAGTCTTTTTCTGGATTTCTGGCCAGATGCTTCAATTACCGAGTGGTGGGATGGAGTTAGAGAAGGTGCGGATGTGGTTGGTAAAATAAGGGTGCTTTCTTTGCCGAAACCTCCGCTTCTTTCTGTTACGTTGATTAAGGTTTATGCTGCCGATAATACATACGCTGAATTTCCTTCTGTCAGTTACTATGTGGATACAGCCGGAATTCCCGGACGGGTCGTTCTGACGCAAGGAGCATCTCCGCCGACTCCCGGACGTGCAGCCAACGGTATTGAAATTCAGTTCACTGCCGGATATGGCGCTCCGGCGCAGAATGTTCCTGCACTGCTTCGTCAAGGTATAAAACAGGTTATTGCCCATCTCTACGAACATCGAGGCGATAGCGTGGATCAGGCTTTGATGGCATCTGGGGCGAATGTAATTTTTCAATCTTATCGCGTTATGAGTCTGTCATGATTGGCAATCTGAAACATCGCGTTACCTTTCAGAAATCTGTCCGCACGCCTGATGGCGGCGGCGGATTTACGGAGATATGGCAGAGTATAGATTCTAATCCCATCGTATATGCTGCGATTATGCCGCTTTCGGGAGGGGAGCAACTCAGGTTTCATCAGCTTGAGGCGATGGTGACTCATCGTATTGTTATCAGATACCGCAGCGATGTGATTTCAGCCATGCGGATTGTCAGAGGAACAACGATTTATGATATCACTGCCGTTACTGATAGGAACGGGCAGGGCGTGTATCTGGAGATTTTGGCGACGGTGAAAATCCCGTAAGCAAGAAATGTTTTAGGTTACTTTTGTTCTGGTGGTGCTGAGGGAATTATATTATCTGTGGGAACGGGACCAAGGCTTGCAGCCTTTACTGGTTTCCAGTCTGCCGCTTCTTTATCGGCTTTGGCGGTTTCTTCAGTGGTCATTTTCTTGCTGGCGATGCGCTTTGCCAATTCTTCTGCCGCATGTTGGAACTTAGAGTCTTGTTTTTCGGCGGCGGCGATACGGAACCATTTGTATGAATTATATATATCCGGCTGAATGTCGTCTGTAGAGCTTTTGTTTCCGCGAAGAAGGATGAGTGCGTAAAAAAAGGCTCCCTGCTGGTTGCCGAGTTGAGCCGCACGTTTAGACCATTGTAGTGCGGTATTGAGATTTTTGCTGACACCAAGTCCACTGATATGCATTGCGGCAATTGCGACCATTGCTTCTGTATTGTTTTTTTCGATAGCGGCGCGTTTATAAAGGGACATTGCTCCCCTATAGCTTTGGATAACACCAAGACCGTCGTTGTACATGTTAGCTAGGATAATCATGGCACGGTCATCACCAGACTCAGCCAGCGGACGCAGTTCGGTAATTGCCTCGACCCAGTCTTTGCGGTCATAGGCATTCTTGCCCTCCTTGAATCCGGCAAAAGCTGGTGAGGATAAAAAAGATACGAGTAACAGAACAAGAAAAATACGTAACATCACTTAAAATCTCCTAACAATCAAAATAAAGCTTTTTTAAGAATTTTTCAAACTTTCTGAAGGATAAAAATAATGTCTGCTGATAGCTGCTGGGATGTGCAAACAGGAGTTTTCACTTGTTTGACGGGAAATACTGCCTTAATCGCTTTTCTGGCCGATGGTGCGGATAGCGTTCTTGACTATGTGCCAACGGGAACTGCCTTTCCTTATATAGTGATTGGTGAAAGCCAGTCAAAGCCTTTGGACGGTCAGCGAGTTTCTGGAAATGATATGACCCTGACGATTCACACTTACGGTCGCGGTAGTGGAATGCAGGAAATTAGACGCATCATGTCGGCGATTTACGATGCGTTGCACACTGTTTCTTTCACAGTTCCGAATCAGATACTGGTGCTTTGCCAGTGTGTAGATTCTGAAACTAGGCTGGAAGATGATGGGGTGACTCGTCACGGAGTCCAGCGGTTTCAGATCATCACCGAACCTGCTTAAGGGAGATAAAATATGTCCAGTCAGAGAGGTCGTGACTTATTGCTAAAGATTGGCGATGGTGCCGATCCAGAAGTTTTTACTACCGTCGGTGCTGCCCGTACTGTGTCTATGAGTATAAATAACCAGCCTGTCGATAACACGATGATGGATGGAAACGGGTTTCAGAGTATGCAAGCGGATGCCGGAGTGCAGATAATGGAACTGACGCTTGAAGGGTTGTTTAGGGATGCCGCTGCTGAAGAAGACTTACGTCTTTCCGCTTTTAACCGCATGGTCAGAAATTACAAGCTGTTGTTTCCGAATGGCGACTTGTATGCGGCGGCTTTTGTGATTCATGAATATAAGCGGGGTGGTAGTTTTGATGGTCTTGAAACTTTCTCCGTTGCTCTGGTTCGTACCGGTAGCGGTACATTTACGCCGGGAGCATAGCTGATGACTGTTTTGCCGGGATACGATCAACCATCCTATCCGCTTAGGATTACCCTGAGTTTGATTGCAGAGATGGAAGGCACTTACGGGAGTCTTTATCAGATGGCGGAGAATTTGCTTGATAAATCTCTTCCTCTCTCCACGATAATTGGTGTTTTGAAGATGCTCTACCGTCATGCAGAATGCGAAATTTCAGAAGATGTGCTGGACGATTTCCTTCTTCAGCAGCCTTGCACGGAATTACTGACATCTGTTTTGTTGGATATTTTGGAGCCTATAGAGCGGCTTGAATCTATTACGCTGGAATCATTGCCTCTGACCGCGAAGTTTCTGGCTGAGATGGTTAAAAAATTTCCTGATTCAAAAAAGGAAACAGAAGCATGAGTATCGCAAGTAATTCGAGTTACGCGTTGAGAGCATTGTTAAATAACAGGTTTGGCCGACAGCCACGCAGACGGTCATCTGAAGATATTATCAATGAGGCTCTGATAAAATTGGTTCAGAAAGAAGTGGTATCCGGTTTGGCCGTTATTTTTGGCAATATGCCACGTAAAGGCGGCAATAATGGCTCCATGATTGGAGACAACGCATTTTCTCCGTTTATAGAAGAGCAATCGCCCGGTGGCGGGAATTTTGATCGGAGACAAATGGAGATCAGTATTGATGAGATGGTGGCATCTTCATTGATGCATGGAAGGCAGACGTCCGGTGTGCTGCGTACGCTATTCGGTCTTGTTCCCAAACTTATCGGCAGATAAACGAAAGAGGATAACCTATGACTACATGGCCTGACACATTGCCCGTTTCTCCTTTGCTGGATAGTTTTCGTGAAACGGTTTCGGATTCCGTCATTCGTACCAGTATGGAACAAGGCCCTGCTAAGTTGCGCCGCCGTACAACGGCAGCCGTTCGTGAGTTGTTTGTTTCCTATCTGATGAGTAAGGATCAGGTGATTGCCCTTGAAGCATTTTATTTGACGACGCTTCAGGGAGGTTCTCTTTCTTTTGATTTCACGCATCCGCGTATCGAAACTACCGTTTCCTGCCGTTTTGTTAAACCGCCTGAATATGGTTCCGGTAACGGTAATTTTTTCAAGGTGACTATCGAACTGGAGGTTCTTCCATGAGCCGTACTGTATCAAGTTTGACCCGGCAGGCACTTTATGCGGCGGAGACGGGGGAAGCATTTTTGATCCTTCTGACACTGGATCATGTGAGTTTGTCTACGCCTATTCGTGTTACCAGCGATAGCGTTGAAACAACAAGTCGTGGAAATGTTTTTGCAGCCTTTCCGTTTGAACTGGTTTTGCCTGACGATCAGGATAATGTGTCTCCACGAGCTAGGCTGGTGATCGATAATATTGATCGCCAGATTGTGCAGGCGGTAAGAACGCTCTCATCGGCTCCAACAGTGTTTATTGAGATTGTCCGTGCGGAATCAGCTGATTCCGTTGAGGCGCAATTTGTCGATTTCAAACTTACAAACGTTTCTTATGATTCGCATCGTGTTGAGGGTGTTCTGACTATTGAAGATTTTACCGCAGAGCCGTTTCCTGCAGCTACTTTTTCGCCAAGTTTGTTTCCGGGTTTATTCTAACTATATGAGATTATTGAACAAAGTATATTTATTCAATAAAAGTATATTTATTCAATAATTGTTAATTTTTTCTTATGGCACATTTGTATTTTTGTGATAGACTGGGTTGACAACCAAAGAATCGTGAAAGGTGAATTTGCTCATGGGTAGTGTGTGTCTTGGCGATGAGTTTGATGATAAAGGTATTAAGGGAAACGATAGTTTATTGGATGGGCTTAGTAAAAGTCTCGACATAGCTGTGGCGCATGTTTCAAATGATGGTTTAAGTCCAGATTTGTTGAAGCATCTTAAAAATCAATCGCCAATTTACAGAGATAAAATATTTGCGCAATTTCCTAGTGGAAATTCTGCAAATACGAGGTTGAATAACTTAGGTGGTAATAAGCCTACATCGAGAACCTTCGGAAATACGTAATCTTTAAAATCTTTATCTTTTAAAAAAACCCGCCCATTTAAGGCGGGTTTTTTAATTTCAGTAACAGAGGTTCCCTATGCCCGTTCCTTTTTGGGCAGGGCATTATATTGGCTTGCCGTTTCAGGATCACGGGCGCGATCACTCCGGCCTCGATTGCTGGGGTCTTGTGCGGCTTGTTCTGGCGGAGCAGTTCGGTATTGCCCTGCCGTCATACATCCATGAATACGAGCGCACCACGCAAGTGGAGAAGATCAGCATGCTGATCGAGCGGGAATCATTGAAATGGAAAGAGATTCCGGCTGGAAGTGAAGTCTGCGGGGATACGGTGATTCTACGTGTTCGCGGTAGACCAATGCATGTTGGTTTGGTTTTGGGGGACAGGCAGATGTTGCACATAGAATGTGGCATTAACAGTGTGATTGAGCGGTATGCAGGTGCTCGTTGGGTGGAGCGCGTTTCAGGATTTTACAGGTATAGGGGTTTTCCGAACGATGACGGAGACAAATAATATGAAGGCGAATAATGTTGATGTCGCTATAGTTCCGCACCCTTTTGCTGTGGAACGTGTCCACCATTCTATCGCCGCAGGTCGGTCGGTCGCGGACATTATTTATCAACTTCAACCGGATGCGGTATTGGTGCGTCACGCTCATGTATATCTGAACGGGGATTATATTCCGCAAGAGCAATGGTCGAATGTAACGCCGAAGGCGGGTGCGATTCTTAGCATCCGGCTTGTGCCGATGGGTGGGGGCGGAGGCAAAAATGCACTCAGGACGGTTTTATCTCTTGCGGTGATGGTGGCTGCTCCGAATATGATTCCTGCCGGAATGACTTTTATGGGGTTAAATATCAGTGCTGGTCTTGCGACTGGCGTTAATTTGTTGACGCGGCTCGCCATGAACGCGCTGGCACCACCTCCCAGACCACGTTTCAGTTCTGGCGGCAAGGAAAGCCCGTCGTTATTTATTCAGGGAGCGCGTAATCAGGCATCTCCATTCGCGCGCGTGCCGAAGATTTTGGGAAAACATCGTTTTGTACCGCCGCTTGGTGCTTTTCCTTATACCGAAACTGTTGGCAACGAT
>JAGLRU010000187.1 GCA_023136145.1 Alphaproteobacteria bacterium | reverse complement strand
TGCCAATACTTGACCTGTCAAATAGTATCGAAGGAATGACGATATTAGAGAACTTTGAGGTTTTTAGAGATGATCTTAAGGAGAAAACAGCAGCAGTGCCGTCAGTATATCGATTCTGAAAGTTCCCTGTATCACGCGACCACGGATTTCAGAAATACGAAGTTCCGCACGAAGGTTATTTGATTCTTGCCTGAGAACCATTTTATCTAGCTCATATTTTGGTACTTCCTGTACTTTATTTTTGAACATGCTATCAGCAAGCTGACGCACCGCAAAAACTGCCTTACGTCCGTCAGAAAGCAGCAAAGTTATATCACCGTCGGGACGCAACATAAGTTTGATTTCTAGTTTTTTCTGTATATCTTCTCTATAAAGTTGTTCGTTGGTTCCGTTTGTTGGGATATGAGTATTTAGGCGGATCATATAAGTGTAAGGTGCAACTTTCTGGAGGTTGTCATAGTTCAAGTCGTTGGCGGTGATATTAAAACGTTCACTATTCGCATTATGCCAGCGCGAGACATGCTGCATGCCCCAAGCTTCCATGACCTTACGCGGCATATTGTAATATCGTCTATAAGAAGGTTCAAAATCATGTTTCTTATAAAAGACAGAATGACAGGTATTCTTTTTCTTCTTATATTTTTTATCAATCTCTTTACAGAACGGTGTGACCAAATGCTTGATCGATTTTTCTTTGCCATCGAACATATAGTCTAGAATACTGCTGATATCTTTGCGTAATTTAAATGGTACTTCTTGTGTTGTTTTCGTGACAGTGCCGTCAGCATGAGCGACTCCGGCTTTTAGAAGCAGAACTTCAAGACGAGCTTGCTGACTGCGGGTGGAGACGGATACGGCACTCCAAGGCCATATTGATCCTGCCAGAAACAGAGCAGCAAGAATCATCGGGACGTGTTTTATATGTGCGCTTTTCTTAAACACGATATTCCAGACGGTCAGTGCAAAAAGCCACGCAAGGCAGATGCCGATGGCGTAGCGGGATTCCGTTATTCCGTATTGTGATATGCGCGTATAAAGACCGATCGCCAGCAGAATAATTGGAACTATCAAGAGATAGTAGAAATATTTGTAGAACTGTTGCAGCAATTTAGTGCCGCTGTTTCGCATAGGAAAGGTCATAAGCAGTGCAGCTATGCCTACGGAGCCGAAACCTGTAACCATGTATGCAAGACTGCCTTTGGGCAATTCCCATTGCACCGCGATTTTGAGGAAATAAACGTAAAGTACCCATACATATATAAGGATAAGCGGAACAACGAGGTAATTCAGGATAAAATAAATACCGGGCAGTAGTTCGCGTTCACTTTTTTCAAAATCGAACTTGCGAGGGATCTGACGCATAAACATTACCGATCCGAAGAACTGACCGCCAAAAATCCAAATATCACCGTATATTTTTTTGGATAACTGCATATCGAAAAAAAGATAATCCATACTACCAACGATAGCGCAAAGACCGATACACAGTACTAAAACGGAAAGACCGGAAACAGCAAGGGCAGTACCGTTGATATAGTTGTAGAACCACACGCTGTCTTCTGTGCTGCGGCGGCCTATATATGGAGCAAATAGCATGGAAAACGCGAGTGCTACACCGATAAATGCATGCATTGCCGTAATGTGATCTGGAATAACCACAAGTGCCAGCAGCAAAACACCTCCAGCTGAATTTATAGCTACTTCCCGATCACGTGAGGCTTTAGTTCCTTCTGTATAAAGGCGTGCAACTGTAAAAAATATAAGACCGTATAAAAGAAACAGCAATGTACGCATAAGACTATCTTCGGGCATCAGCTTTATGTCGTGTGCTCTAATGATGCACAGGAGAGTGCTTGCTCCCACACAGATGACCGGAAGTGGAAACCTTGCGAAGGTTTCTTTCAGCACGTCCAATAAATATTCAAACTGAAAGCGTTTGATAAATTTTTTGAAAATTATAACCACCTCTCATTGAAGCAACTTACTTCAAAGAATACTGCAATAGAGAAAATAATTGAATGACTAAATGGTTTATCTTCGTACACACCGAACGTAAAAGGGATTGGACTTATTGTAGCGTGTTTTAAAGCCGTCACCGAATCTATGAGGCCACGCAAGGTAGTCGCTTCCCTCGGTTGATGACCAGTAGAAAGTGTCGTGTAAATAATAAGTGTCGTGTGAATCAAAGTTTCCAGTTAAATCAAAATTTCCAATCGCTGCCCTATGAATATATAAAGTATTCAATTCACTTTTCGATGGAAGATACCAGTCGTTGTGTCCGTTCTCTGATAAATTTGCGCAATATTGCGCTGCGATATGTAGCTGCACCCCGACCATTTCATTATGAGAATTCATTTCGATAAGCGCGGCGGTTTTTGCTTTGCCATCTGTTCCATTCATTGTTCCTACAGTAGCAAATCCAGTCGTATTTCCGTTATTCCAAGGTAAGCCGATGCGTGTGCCTAAGCACTCAGACCCGTTCCATGTCTGTCCGGTATCGCAGCGTGTGGTATACATTAGTGTCCCAATGCCTGACAATCCTGCATAAACTGACCCATCGGAGCAGACTTTACCTATCATCACTTTAGATG
>JAGLRU010000186.1 GCA_023136145.1 Alphaproteobacteria bacterium | reverse complement strand
CAATTTGGATATCAACATCGGCGACGACATCTCACTTATACATATCTACCGCCGGTAAAGTTGGCATCGGAACGAATAGTCCGAGCGCTAAATTAACTATAAACACTTCCATTGGCAATGCGCTATTAGCTATGAACGATGTGGGAGGAACTCCCGCCATTTATGCTTACAACTCATCTATTGGCGCTTATGGTATACGCGCGGATGCGGTTGGAACCGGTACAAAATACGGTATTTATGGAAGAGCAACCGGAGGAGGCACTAATCAGGCGGGACTTTTTACAGCGAGCGGCGGTACGAATAATTGGGGTGTTTATGTTACAGCGGGGCAGTCTTATTTTGATGATGAAGTTGGAATAGGGATAGATGCTCCGACCCATAAATTGCATGTTGTTGGCGGAATATTGGCGACATCAAGTATAACGGCAAGCTCATTTCACGGCGATGGATCGAATTTAGATGGGCTCGACTTTTCAATCGGGGACAGTTATGGCGGCGGAAAAATATTCTGGTTAGACGCTTCCAGAGAGCACGGTTTAATCTCCACGACAGAGGAGCAAAGCGCAGGACTAATATGGGGCCCTAACTCGGTAACGGCGGCAACCCTTAGCGCTGTATATGCCGGAAAAGCGAATACCTCTAAAATTGTTGCCGCCTATGGAGCCGGAACATCTGCCGCTAAACTTTGCGCTGATTACACTGTCACAGTGAATGATGAGTATTATGATGATTGGTACTTACCTTCAATTTACGAGTGGAGTTTGTTGAATCCACACTATGAGGTAGTTGGAGGTTTTACTTCAGGACACTATTATTGGACATCTAACGAGAAAGATACCAATGTTTCATATCTCGCGCGCGTCGGTGCCGGTAATCAGATCGAAACAAACAAGTCTAATCCTTACCATGTTCGTTGTATTCGTTCCGACAGCAGTATAGGAACATCAGGCGATAATTTAGGGCATCATATGGCCAGTCAGAATATAAAATTAAACGGGAACTGGTTATCCAATGATGGCGGGGACGAAGGTGTATTTGTAGATAGTGCCGGCAAAGTCGGTATCGGGACGGCGAGTCCGGCGGGCGGATTACATAT
>JAGLRU010000185.1 GCA_023136145.1 Alphaproteobacteria bacterium | reverse complement strand
GCAATCCTTAATGCAAATTACTATACCTCTAAACTCCCGCGAACAATTTCCTGAAATTGATGATAAAGACAGATGGTATCATATTGATTTGGTCGGTCTAGTAACGAAAAATCCAAATGGAAACGTGCTAGGCAAAGTTCTTCAAGTAGCAAACTTCGGCGCAGGCGATCTACTAGAAATCAAGCCGCTCGAAGGCACAAGTTACTACGTCCCCTTTACAGACACTGTCGTACAAAAAGTGGATATTGAGAAACAAGAAATAATCGTGGACGTTCCAGAAGGGTTACTGAATTAGTAACCCGCCTTGCCTGTTCCAGACAAGTTCTACAGTGTAGGTGCTTTCACATCCTTTGGTCGCACGGCTACCGCAGCGCGGCTTAATGCATACATCGCAAAAGACCCGCCCGCAATAACTTCAGGGCTCATATTCGCTGCAAAAAGAAGGAAAGCAGAAGCCACACCAGCAGAAGCAGGCTCGTCTTTCTTAACAAAATTTGCAGCCGTATTAAAAACAGATTTTGCTTTACCTTTAAAACCTTCGAGAGTCATCATTTTCTCCTCCAAATTCGTTATAAACTTACAATATATGATGCACTAATAATATGATTAATTTCGTTCTATGTCAATAAAAGATGTCTTCTTCTCTGAGATGTTCAACTATAGCCTTGATTAATAAAAGAAAATATGCACTTATTCAATTATGACCTCCCCCTTTCATATCAAAATTCTTACCCTTTTTCCCGAAATGTTTCCGGGTATGGCTGGAATAAGTTTATCAGGCAAGGCACTGGAAAAAGGCATCTGGTCGTTTGAGACCATCCAACTCAGGGATTACACAAAAGACATACACAAAACCGTTGACGACACTCCATTCGGCGGCGGTGCAGGGATGGTGATAAAGCCGGATATTCTCGACAAGGCTCTTTGCGATCATCAACCCCTCGGACGCTTTATATATATGTCCCCGCGCGGCAAGCCTCTCACCCAATCCCTCGCACATAAACTCGTCAAAGAGCCTTTACTAACCATCCTCTGTGGACGATACGAGGGAGTCGATCAAAGATTGCTCGATTCTTACGAGGTTGAGGAAATTTCCGTAGGAGATTATGTACTGTCCGGCGGAGAACCTGCGGCGATGATTCTGCTCGACTCCTGCATTCGCCTTCTTCCAGATGTTCTTGGAAACGCAGAAACACATACCGAGGAAAGCTTCGAGAACGGCTTGCTGGAATATCCACACTACACTCGCCCCGCTGAATGGATAGACTCCGCTGGTATCACTCGTAAAGTACCGGAAGTGCTTGTTTCAGGTCATCACGCCAAAGTCGCTGCATGGAGGCAATCGGAATCCGAAGCCATCACAAAAGTTAAACGCCCCGATCTATGGGAGAAATACATAAGATCAAAAGCTTAATATAAAAAATTCAAAGAAACTCAAACAAAAGCTTGATATTCAGTCAATTTTGGAGTAAAAAGCATGGTTAGATTGAAGCGCTAGACATATTTTCGATCTGCCCATAAAACAACAAGATGGAGCCGCCGGAGCATTCTCAAGAAAGCTTTCGATATCGGGTTCCGACAAAAGGGTATTAAAACAATGAACGACTTAGAAAGATTTGAACAAGAACAGATCAAAAAGCTCACCAAAGACAAGGAAATTCCTGTCTTTGGCCCCGGTGACACTGTCCGCGTTAACGTGCGTGTTGTCGAAGGTAGCGGCAAAGAAATGAAAACCCGCATTCAGGCATATCAAGGTGTCTGCATCGCACGTGGGGGCAAAGGCGTTAATCTGGCCTTCACCGTCCGCAAGATCAGTTATGGCGAAGGTGTCGAGCGTATTTTCCCGCTGTACGGCCCTAGTATTGATTCAATAGAAATCGTCCGTCGTGGAACCGTCCGTCGTGCGAAACTTTATTATCTGCGTAGTCGTAGCGGAAAATCTGCGCGTATTACTGAACGTACTGATGTTTCTGAAAATAAATCAGCCTCCAAATCAAAAGAAAAAGCAGCAACCTCTGTTCCAGAAAAAAAGGCTGCTGCTGGCTGATAACTATGCTGACCTTG
>JAGLRU010000184.1 GCA_023136145.1 Alphaproteobacteria bacterium | reverse complement strand
AGCACAATTAACATTCCTGATACCGTCGGCTATGCAATCCCGGAAGAATTTCAAACTATCATCGCGACTTTGGTTGCACAGTTTCCTTCAGTTTGCTTTTCTGTTCATTGCCATGATGATTTAGGGTTGGCTGCGGCGAACTCTTTGGCGGGCGTAAAGGCAGGGGCGAGACAAATTGAATGTACAATCAATGGTATTGGCGAACGTGCGGGTAATGCACCGCTTGAAGAAGTTGTAATGGCACTTAAGACCCGCGCGGACTTTTTTGGTTGCGATACAGGAATAGACACACGTCGAATTTACTCAACATCGCGTTTTGTTGCTTCGACAACAGGCTTTTTCGTGCAAAAGAATAAGGCAATTGTTGGAGCTAATGCTTTCGCACATGAGTCCGGCATTCATCAGGACGGAATGCTGAAAAACCGAGACACCTACGAAATTATGATGCCGGAAACCGTCGGCATTACGCAATCACAGATTGTCATGGGCAAACACTCTGGCCGCGCCGCGTTGAAAAACAAAATGATTGAATGGCAAATTGATATGGAAGAAGATGCTTTTTTGCGTTGTTTTGAATCCTTTAAAGCTTTATGTGATCGCAAGAAAAACGTGACTGAAGAAGATTTGCTTACACTTATTCACGACCAACAAAACGTGACGATGCAAAATTTTGTGCGATTAATGTCATTCAATACAAAGCAAAATGGGCCGGGTTCATACAGTGCTGATGTAACGTTAGAAATTGACGACAAATCCGTTGAAACATCAGCCGCTGGCGATGGTCCGTTGGATGCTATTTTTCAGGCAATATCAAAGGCAACAAATTGCGCACCGACGCTGCATTCTTATGAAGTTCATAGCGTTTCGCAAGGCACCGATGCGCAAGCCGAAGCCGTCATCATTCTTAAAGAAAACGATGACTTGTTTACTGGCCATGCGCGGGATACAGATACAATAATGGCTTCGGCGCGAGCTTATGTTGGTTCTATCAATAAAATCATAGCAAAGAGGGAGGGCTAAATTATGTTAGGTGATGAAAAAGGAAAAATCTGGATAGATGGACAATTGGTGGATTGGGCGGATGCTAAAATCCACGTTTTATCCCACACTCTTCACTATGGAAGCGGTGTGTTTGAAGGTGAACGTGCCTATCGCGGCAAAATATTTAAGATGCAGGAACATCATGAACGGTTTCACACTTCAGCGAATATGGTTGATTTTGAGATTCCTTATTCGGTTCAGCAAATTAATAAAGCTGCTGAGGAAGTTATTCGGATCAATAATCTGACAGAGGCTTATGTTCGTCCTGTCGCATGGCATGGGCCAGAATCCCTTTCTGTCGCATCAACGGCAAATAGTGTGCATGTTGCTATTGCGGCGTGGAAATGGACATCCTATTTCGAAATCAAAGACGGCCAAGTTCCGGGCATTCGTTTAATGTGGTCGGATTATGTGCGCCCTGCGCCAAATGTTGGGCCTGTTTTTGCAAAAGCAAATGGACAGTATATCTCTGGTATGCTTGGCAAGAATAAGGCGATGAAGGGTGGATACGATGACGCAATCATGCTAGATTATCGTGGTTATGTTGCGGAATGCACAGGCGCAAACCTCTTTATAGTCAAAGGCGGCGTTTTGATTACGCCTATTGCCGATTGTTTCTTAAACGGTATTACGCGCAAAACCATCATCGAAATAGCTCATGAAAAAGGCATTCCGTTCATGGAAAAGCATTTTTATCCAGATGAATTGGTGCAGGCTGATGAAGTATTTATCACAGGAACAGCCGTTGAGGTTCAACCAATTACAGAGATTGGAACGCAGAAATATAAAATCGGTTCAATCACAATGCAAATGATTGAAGCTTATAAAAAATGCATAAATGGAGAAGCCTGATGGCGCAAACACTTTATGATAAAATATGGGATGAGCATATTGTGAAATCCTTTGATGATGGATCATCTTTGGTTTATATCGATCGTCAGATGCTCCATGAAGTTACGAGTCCGCAGGCATTTGAAGGGCTAGAGCTTGCTCATCGCAAGCTTTGGCGACGCAACAGCTTGTTGGCAACGGTGGATCATGTTGTTTCTACAACAGACAGATCGCGTCCTTTGGAAGATAGCAAAGCGCAGGAACAATTTGAAACCCTTGAGAAAAATGTTGCTAAACACAATATTTGCTATTTCAGTCCTCAAGATAAGCGTCAAGGCATTGTGCATGTTATCGGACCAGAGCAAGGCTTTACGCTTCCGGGTATTACGCTTGTTTGCGGAGACAGTCATACAGCAACGCATGGAGCCTTTGGAGCTTTGGCTTTTGGTATTGGTACAAGTGAAGTTGAGCAGGTCTTCGCAACACAAACCTTGATACTGCGGAAAATGAAGAATATGCGTATCAGGGTAGAGGGTGAACTCAAAGAAGGAGTTGGTGCGAAGGATTTGATCCTTTCTATTATTTCAAATATTGGTATAGCAGGCGGAACCGGGCATGTGATCGAATTTACCGGTCCTGTAATCGAGCGTCTTTCAATGGAAGGTCGTATGACGCTTTCCAACATGGCAATTGAAGCTGGGGCACGTTCGGGGCTGATAGCACCAGACGAAACAACATTTTCTTTTTTGAAGGGAAAACCTTATGCGCCATCAGGCGATGGCTGGGATCAGGCTGTTGCGTTTTGGAAGACTTTGAAGTCGGATAAAAATGCAGTTTATGATGCGGAAATTACAATAAACGCCTCGGTTATAGAGCCGCAAGTTACTTGGGGAACAAACCCTGAAATGTGCGGTGGTATTACGGATTGTATTCCTGATCCGGCAATAATTAGCGACGAAATACGGCGGTCTTCCATTGAAAGAGCACTTAATTATATGGGGCTAAAGAGTGGGCAGAAAATAGAAGGATTGCCAGTTGATCAGGTTTTCATTGGTTCTTGTACCAATGGACGTATTGAAGATTTAAGACAAGTTGCGCAAATTGCGAAAGGTCGCAAAAAAGCTGCCAACGTCAAGCGCGTTCTCATAGTTCCCGGCTCTGGGCTTGTCAATGAAATGGCGGAAAAAGAAGGTCTTGATAAAATATTTATCGAAGCTGGTTTTGAATGGCGTATGGCGGGATGTTCGATGTGTTTGGCTATGAATGATGACAAGCTGCAATCGGGTGAGCGTTGTGCCTCAACTTCAAACCGCAATTTTGAAGGGCGACAAGGCGCAGGCGGTCGCACGCATCTGGTTAGCCCGATAATGGCGGTGGCGGCAGCAATAGAAGGCTGTTTTACAGATGTTCGACCTTATTTGAAGGGAGAAAAATAATGGAAAAATTTAAAAAACTGACAGCTCAAGCTGCCTATATACCAATAGCAAACATTGATACGGATATGATTATCGAGAAGAAACATCTTAAAACGATAAAGAGGTCAGGTCTTGGAAAATGGCTGTTTGCAGAGCTTCGGTATGATGTTGACGGGAAACCTGTTGCTGATTTTATTCTCAATCAAAAACCAAAGGCGCAAATACTGCTTACCGGAGAGAATTTTGGTTGCGGATCATCTCGTGAACATGCGCCGTGGTCAATAATGGATTTTGGTATTCGCGTCATTATCGCGCCAAGCTTTGCCGATATTTTTTATAACAATAGTTATAAAAACGGGTTGCTTCTTATCAAATTGGACAAAGAAAATATCTCAAAACTTGCACAAAGCGCAGATGAAATTTTGATTGATCTTAATGCGCAAACAGTATCAAATTCTATAAATAGTTATTCTTTCGAGATTGAGTCAAACATTAAGGATATTTTACTCGGCGGCATTGACGTTATTGAAGCTATTTTGCAATATAGTCATGACATCAAAACTTATGAAGCTGCGCATTTTAAACGGCAGCCTTGGATTAATGGAGAAATAAATGCATAACATTCTTATCACTGCCGGTGATGGTATTGGTCCTGAAATTATGGAGGAAGCAAAGCGTGTTCTTTCTTGTTTTGAAGGTGAGCTTTCTTTTGATTTTACTGAAAAATTAATTGGCGGCGCAGCTTTCGAACAATATGGGTCTCCTTTTCCAAAGGAAACGGAAGAAGCAGCACAAAAATCCGATGCTATTTTGTTTGGTGCTGTTGGTGGACCAAAGTGGGATGTGTTGCCTCTGGCGCAGCGTCCTGAAAAAGGAGTGTTGGCTATACGCAAAACACTAGGGTTGTATGCTAATCTTCGACCTCTTACAATCTGGCCACAATTGGTTGATTTTTCACCTTTGCGTCCGGAAATATTGAACGACGTTTCATTTATCATTGTGCGAGAGTTGACGGGCGATGTGTATTTTGGTGAACCTAGAGGATTTAAAGAAGAAAACGGTCAGCGTAGTGCCTTTAATACGATGGTTTATACAGAAGAGGAAATCCGTCGAATCTCTAAGGTAGCTTTTGATCTCGCTCGTAAGCGGAAGAAACGAGTTTGTTCTATTGATAAATCAAATGTTTTGGAATCAATGCGTTTCTGGCGCGAAATTGTCGAAGATACGCATCGTGACTATCCAGATATTGAGCTTAGTCATCTTTATGTGGACAACGCGGCGATGCAAATTATTCGCAAGCCCTCTAGCTTTGATGTAATGCTGACATCCAATATGTTTGGCGATATTTTATCGGACGAGAGTGCTGTGCTTTCCGGTTCTTTGGGGCTTTTGCCATCTTCATCAATAGGTGGCAAAAATGCGCTTTACGAACCTATTCACGGTAGTGCTCCCGATATTGCAGGAAAGGGTCTTGCCAATCCCATAGGTATGATTCTAAGCGTAGCCATGATGATGGATCATTCGTTTAATAGACCAGATATTGCCAAGAATATTCATCAGGCTGTTTCAAATGTTTTAGACAAAGGTCTACGCACAACAGACATCTGGTCACAAGGAATGAAAAAAGTATCTACAAGTGAAATGGGTCACGCTATAGAAAAAGAAATTAGAATGATGTGATGTTTTATTTCGTTTCGAAAATTCTTGGTGTTTAAGTCAGTGTTTGACTGAGCCGATATTACTTTTTCTTTTTTCTGATATTGACGGGGGCGGTGGGCACGACCGATTTTCTTAGGTCTGTCACCATCTGGATATTACCTGCAATTTCCAGCTTTTTGGGAGCCATGATAAGAGCTTGGCGTAGGGTCATAAGTGATTTATCGAACATACCCTGACTGGCGAGGCAGAGACCGAGGTTGTTCATGACCGATGTTTTATTATCACCATTCCAGTTGTCCAGTGCCTTCTGAAATGACTGCTCGGCTTCTTTGTGCTGACCCTTGGCATCGAGAACAATGCCAAGCAGATTGTAAGCATCGGCGTATGATTTTGTGGCGTTTTCGTCTTCAAGAACCTGATTTAGCAATTTTTCCGCTTTTTCAAAGTCTCCAATTTCGATGCTTCCGGCTGCATATTCGTTCATCACGATTGGGTCTGGTTTGTAATTCTGCCATGAGCGAGAGTCGAGATTCTTCATAAATGGAGCCAGAATATCCAGTGCGTGTTGTGCTTTGCCTGTCCTGCGCAAAAGTTGGGCGTAATTTATGGCTATGTCCCGATAGGTAACATCGTCCGACAGGTAAAAGCTAGAATGTGTTTTCGTGTAGAGTCTTTCGTAGAGGATCAATGCCTCATCAGTTTTTCCTTCGGCAATAGCGTTGGCGGCTGTGGTGGATAGCCTATCTTCAGCGGCATCATGTTTTCCCGTCAAGCTGTCGAGAGCCTTACCAACTATCGGTGTTTCGGCTGTTTTACTACATCCTGCGACCATCAGAAGTGCCGCAAATAAGAAAATGATGGTTGCGCTGTGGCGCAGGTTTAATCTGTTCATTACGTACCTCATTTTGTGGAAACAGGCTTATTGTCGGAACTAACAGGCACTGCACTTTTTGTAGGATTTTCTACAGAAGCTGCTGTGATGCGAGTCCCTCTGCCACCAGTCGGAGGAGGAGGGGGAGCACCTTTTGTCCGAACGACAGGAGTTACTTCGTAGCAGCCATCTGGACAATAATAGTATGCGGCAGGTACGCAGGTATCATCACCTCCGGCACATATCCGACGTATACGCACATAGTTGGATTGTACGCTGGTCACGATGATATTTTTTTGTAATATCGTTTCGCCCCGTGCGTTAAGCACAGTGAATGATGTCGTCCCGGGCTTGCGTGGCATGATAATCAGCAAACGCGGTGAATCTAACAAAACTTCCGCATGAACAGGATTATTTACGATGACGCTAGCTGCATTTTGATTCAGACGGATAAGTTCGTTTTTATCTGGAGTGAGGCGCAGGATTCCATCTCCAGAAGAGGTGTCAGCCGAAACATCCGTTCCGTTCATAAGAGTGGACATGTAGTCAAAACCGCCAGCTAATGCCGGAACAGAAAACAAAACGAAAGCCAATCCGATGGCGAATAGCATAGCTTGATTTCTAGACATCGTGTTTATCCCCCAAAGTTCCCCAACGCACTTAATATGATGCTCCAAAAAATAGTTTAAAGTAAAGGACATAAGCCTGAATACGGAACTTGTAAGTCAAAAACCGATATATACTTTTCAGATTTAAATTTCATAAGGCATTTATGGCGAATTTTTGTACTTTTCGTAGTTTCAGAATGAGCGGTGTATGATCTGAGGCTTTGTCTTTGCCTCTTGGCACGGTGTCAATAAAACAGTCATATAATAGGTCGGCAGCTTGAGGTGACAACAGGAAATGATCGATCCTAATGCCGGAATTGCTTTGCCATGCGCCACCTTGATAACCCCAGAAAGTATACTGATGCGCCTCGTCATTGTTGACGCGGAAGGCATCCGTCAGACCCAGATTCAGAAGGGTGCGGAATTTCTGGCGGCTTTCCGGCCTGAACAGGGCATCGCCCTTCCAAAGCTGCGGATCATGGCAATCCCTGTCTTCGGGGATAATATTGTAATCGCCCCCAAGCGCGAATGGTTGTTCTATTTTTAGCAGACTTTGGATGTGGTTATGAAGCCTGTCCATCCATTTCAGCTTGATATTGAATTTCTCACTTCCGACAGGGTTGCCGTTGGGCAGATAGACGGAAGCCACGCGGATACCCTCCACCGTTGCTTCGATATATCGTGCTTGTTCGTCGGAGGCATCACCGGGGAGTCCGGTCTTAATGTTTTTAATTTTATGCTTCGACAAGATCGCCACGCCGTTCCATGCCTTCTGCCCGAAAACGGCAGCAGTATAACCAAGCGCGGAAAACTCCAGCCTTGGAAATTTGTCTTCAGTTGTTTTAAGTTCCTGCAACAAAAGAATGTCCGGTGAATTCTCCTCCAACCACTCTAGTACACGCGGCAGCCGGGCTGTAATAGAATTAACGTTCCATGTAGCGATTGTGAGCAAAGGATGTTTCCTTTTTTAAAGGGTGAGTCTTCCATCATTATGTTTAGTGAGAGCACTAGTAGGATGATTAGCATGCTTATTTTTTTCTTTCTCGATATCACACTGAAAATAAACGGGTATACTAAAACGTATTTGGCTGGCTTTTGAAGATTGACTCTCTACAGCTTGGCAAATGTCATCAAGCGTGGCTTCTATGAAATCTTTTAAAGATAAATCAACACTCATTATGCTTTAACTCCTCTTTTTACTTTTAGGTTTTTCGGCAAGTGCAGCTGGCTTATACGCCGTTGCTTTAATATTTCCAAATGCTGAACGTGTGACATTAACATCTGTATAACCAACGCTTTTTAAAAGCTTTTCCAGTTCCTGTTCAGTGTAAGTAACGATTTTATGTGTGATGCCGTGTTTCTCTTGCATATCAGGGGTAACAAAATTATACCTGTCCTCCACTTTTTTATCACGATCCGGATAAGTTTTGCCGTACTCTGTATCGTATCCTGCCATGGATATAAAAACTTCTCCGCCCTTGG
Source organism: Alphaproteobacteria bacterium (assembly GCA_023136145.1). GTDB lineage: Bacteria > Pseudomonadota > Alphaproteobacteria > Micavibrionales > UBA2020 > PALSA-926. The sequence continues at coordinate 2,238 of JAGLRU010000184.1, read as the reverse complement.
TCATATGACTGAACATGAGACTCAAAACTTTTTTTGCTTCCTGATAGGGCAGATAGTGAAGTGCACGTTGCGAATAAAGGAGATCTATGCTTTTGGGAATGTCATCAGCATCAGACAGAGCAGAAAAATCCTTCTGAATAAACTTTAAATCTTCCGAAGCTACGCGTTTTTCTGCAATGGCTTTGTTGAAATTTCCCAAAGCCGTGTCCGCCAGATCAACCATTGTGACCTGCGCTCCAGCTTCGGCAAGATTGATAGAATGAGTGCCAAACCCTCCTCCAAGGTCTACAGCCTTAACCTTATGTCCTGACGCTAATCGTTCGCGTACATAGGCGACTGATTTAATATCAAGTTCATCCTGACGCTGACTGGCAATATCCACACCATGACCATCTTTGGTCGGTTTGAATTTATCGCCGTACTGGTTCAATGATATTTCTAACATTTCGATCTCAGTTTTTTTCGTAGCGGCTAACAGACGCTAATGACTCTCATTACTAAAATAATACAAAAATAGGGGTATATTCTACCATGCTTTTGATACAGTAAGGAGTTCGAAATAATTGAATGTATTTTCAGAGGGTTGTTAAAAAATGATTCAGAATATCCTTATGATGTGGCCTATCGCTGATGCTCAGATAAAAGACCTTGAGGAAAATTATAAGGTTTTCAAGTTGTGGCAGGAAGCCGATCCGGAATCGGCTCTTGGTCGGATTCGCAAAGATATAACCGGAATTGTTAGCATTGTTTCAGATAAGTGCATCGTAAGTGGAAAGCTGATTCGCGCACTTCCTAATCTGGAGATTATCGCTCATTGTGGCGTTGGTTACGACAATATCGATATGAAGACTGCGAAAGAGCAGGGTATAGTTGTTACTTATACTCCTGATGTTCTAACGGATGACGTTGCGGATATTGCGACAGGTCTGGTTCTAACCGTGCTTCGGCGTATGGTGGAAAGTGACCTGTACGTCCGCACTGGTCAGTGGGCAAAAAAAGGAAGTATGCCTTTGGGACGTACTCTCGCTGGCAGAATTATGGGAATTGTCGGCATGGGGAGGATCGGGCAAGCTATTGCTCGTCGTGCCGAAGTTTTCGGAATGAAAGTTATTTACTTCGGCCCAAATAAAAAATCAGAAGTTTCATATCGTTATTATAGTGATCTTCATAAAATGGCTGAAGAATGCGATGTGCTAATGCTGGCGTGCTCTTACTCTGAAGCAACACATTATCTTATTGATTCCAAGGTTCTGAAATTGCTTGGAAAAAATGGAGTTCTGATTAATATTTCGCGTGGAAAAGTTGTAAAAGAACAAGATTTAATTGATGCGCTAGAAGGCGGAGTTATAGCTGGAGCTGGTTTGGATGTTTTCGAGAATGAACCAAATGTGCCGTCTGCTTTGTGTAGGCTCGATAATGTCGTTCTTCAATCGCATCAAGGCAGTGCTACGGTGGAAACCCGCACAATTATGTCGCAACTTGTTGTCGATAATCTAAAACTGTATTTTGAAAAAGCGGAAGTGCTGACACCAATTTAAACAGTTCGCTTGATAAATGCGGAATAGTCCTGTAATAAGAATTATTCTGGGATCGACATGCACAGGTGCGGGTATTAAAAAGTTCGCGAAGATATTTGGTGCTATTCTGCTTTTCTCCATTGTTGGCATCGGCAGTGCTGAGGCATGTTATTCCAGTAAGGAATTAGAGGCCGAGCAAGGTGTGCGCATCCACAGCGAATTGATGGTGATTGGATTGACGTGCATGAAAATGCCGGAAGGGCAAAAATTATACAGTAAATACAAGACGTTCACGGCGAAGAATGCCAGTCTGATTGCTAAATATGAGACGGATATTATCGCTTACTACGGAAAGCAGGGGGTTGCCAAGCCGGAAAAGAAATTCCATACGCTGCGTACCAATCTTGCGAATGAAATTTCTCGTCGTGCAATTAAAATGAGTACGCTTAGCTTTTGTAAAAAGTACTCCTCTCATTTGGATCGGGCACTGGCTATGGATCGGCAAAAACTTCGACGGTGGGCGCAGCATGTTTGGCCAAATCAGCCAACAACTGAGCCTGTATGCGTCAAAATCGCTAAGCAGGATTAAGTCTGAAAAAACAATTGAAATTTTCTCATTGAACAGAGAATAAAGTATGGCACCTCTGGAATCTGCACCTTTTCGGGTAGTGCCAACGGTAGCACAGGTAGAAACATGGTAGAAATGAAGCAAAAGAAAAAC
>JAGLRU010000183.1 GCA_023136145.1 Alphaproteobacteria bacterium | reverse complement strand
TCTGCCTCGGTCACCAGTGCATAGGTGAGGCTTTCGGCGGACGAACAGTCCGCTCAGCAAAACCAGTGCATGGCAAAGCCAGCCTGATAGACCACAACGGGGAAGGATTGTTTCAGGGGCTACCGCAGCTATTTAGGGGGGGACGTTATCACTCGCTAGTCACAGAACTTCCCGCAGATGCTCCGATAAAAGTTACAGCTCGCGTGCAAGGTCAGGGCATCATCATGGCGATAAAGCACAAACAATATCCCGTGTACGGTCTTCAGTTTCATCCCGAATCCATCCTGACGGAACATGGGATTGACTTACTCCGTAACTTTTTTTCTATAGCCGACGAATGGAACGCAAAAAGGCGCAGGAAGACATGATCGTTTATCTAAATAATGTTTTTATAAAAGATAAAGCTGCGTGCATCTCTCCCGCTGATCGTGGGTTTACGCTAGGTGACGGAGTATTTGATACACTGCTGGTATTGGACGGGCAGCTCCGACATGCAAAAGCGCATTTCGCAAGATTGTTAAAACATGCTTCAGTTCTACGAATAAAAACAAATGAAACGCCAGAATCTTTGGAAAGTGCAGCACTTCATTTGCTGAAAAAAAACAAGTTTGTAATGGGACGCTATGCCCTCCGCACCACAATCACACGCGGCGCAGGTGTTCGGGGGCTTTTGCCGCCAGATGAATCCGTTCCTACTCTGCTGATGCGTGTAAGTTCAGCCGTTTCTCCCGACTCCCTGCCTCCCGTTTATGCAGTTATTTCTCAAACCACGCGACGCAACGAGTTCTCGCCCCTTTCGCGCATCAAGTCGTTACAGTATGGAGACAATCTTCTTGCTCTGCTGGAGGCGAAGGACAGAGATGCAAACGAAGCTCTGATCCTCAATACGGCAGGGCATATATCATGCTCCACTACAGGCAACATTTTTATTCTTGAAAAAGGTCGTTTGCTAACCCCCCCTTTGTCGGATGGTGCGCTGAACGGAATCACCCGCACTCTTGTTATGCGGAATACTACGGTCAAGGAACAATCACTCACGCCAGAACATCTTACCGAAGCCGAAGGAATCTACTTGACCAACAGCCTTTCCGGCATCAGGGCTGTCGAGAAGTTAGAGGAAAAAACGATAGACAGCAAAAATGCTTTCTACAATGCTCTTACCGGGCTGGAAGTTATATGAGAACATTCGCCAAGATATTGCTGTCGATCACTTGTATTGTCGCCTGTCTGGCATGGGTCTCAATAACGTTCCTTCCGTGGAAGGGCTTTGTTGAGGACAAGGCGCAGTCTTTTCTGGAAACCAAGGGATTTCAGGGTGCTCGTTTCACATTGTCCGATCTGGGTCTTCATGAAATGACCCTTCATAACATCACTGACAGTGGTCTTTCATTGAAAACTCTTACGGTGAGCTATTCGCTGCTTGATTTTTTGCAGGGAAAACAGCCTGAGCTGACTGCAAACGGTCTTTCGTTATCTATGCATTCGGACGATCACAAAATAAACGCAAGCGTCGCCAGTGGCAATATATACGCCAAAGCAATACAAATGGATCATTGGAGAGGAAAATGGCGACTTAATAATATTCAAGTCAAATTC
>JAGLRU010000182.1 GCA_023136145.1 Alphaproteobacteria bacterium | reverse complement strand
ATACCGTAGAAGCCGTAAACGGGACCTACAACTGGACGATACCTGACGACATAACGGGAGATGCTCTTGTCAGAATAGCGGATGAGGGCGACGCGAGCGTAAACGACTCCTCAGACGGTACATTCGGCATAGCCGGAAGTATGCTTATCAGTTATCCCAACGGAGGCGAAGACTGGACAGTAGGTTCAGCCGACTATGTCAACTGGACGCCTACCGCCAACTATAGCACCGATGTGATCATAGAATACTATAACGGTTCAGGCTGGAATACCCTCGGTACCCAGGCGCCGGGAATAAACGGTGAGGCTCAGTCATTCTCATTGCCTACTAACGTGCCTAATGATATAACGGTTTCAGCCGAGGCAAGGGTATCAACCAACGAATCCAATTCCTCAATCAACGTAAACGACGTATCTAACGCGACAATCAGAATTATAGGCACAATAGACATTAACGTGCCGGCTTCCGGCAATACCCTTTACGTAAACGACACTGTTAAATACATTAACTGGACCACAAACGGCACGGTTACTCCCGTTGACATAATCTACTCTGTAAACAACGGGGGAACATGGTACGACATTGAACGCGATTACACAATAAGCGCGGCAGGTGATATAAGTTACAACTGGAACCCCATTCCCGACAGAAAGAACGAATCCTCCTGCATAGTCAAGGTTATCCATAATGTGACAGGCCTGTTAGACGTAAACGATACGTCCGATACATTTAATATATTCCCTGTCATAACCGTACCCAAACCCGAAGCCGGAGATAACGTATACGCGGGCTCAAACAACACCACCATCAATTGGACATATACCGGCACAAAGATAACAGATGTTGATATCTACTACTATAATAATACAAGCGAATGGGAATATGTTGACACTGCTTCAGTAGGCTCAGGCGGAGACGGAAGTTACACTTGGGACCCTGCCCCCGAAATCAAGCGGACTAATCGTAAAGTAAGGGTATGGGACAACTCAACTAATAACGTATCCAATGAATCGAGCCAGTTTGACTTCGCAGGCAGGCTGATAACCACCTATCCCAACTCAGGCTTATCCTTCTGGAAGATAGGCACAAGCGGCAACTCTATAAACTGGGATCAGTCCGCCTTAGGCGCGAGTACCATTCACATTCAATATTCCAATGACTCAGGTACCAGTTGGCATAATGTAACAGATGACCTGCAGGATGCCGCGAACGGCACCTATTCATGGGATATACCATCTACCCTGGCGGCAAGCAACACCTTCTCGATAAAACTATCAGATTACTATAATCCGGCGGATACAAACTCCACCTCACCTGAATTTGATATGGTAGCCAACTTTGATATAACTGCTCCTGAAGACGGTGATGTTGTATACGCTAACTCAAGCTATGACGTTACCTGGA
>JAGLRU010000181.1 GCA_023136145.1 Alphaproteobacteria bacterium | reverse complement strand
TGAAACTGCCGGCACGGTTATGCTTACCTGGGATGGTTATCCGGGATTAACCTATTCGATTGAATATAATGATGGTTTTATGGAAGAGTGGTTTCTTGCTGGTGCCAATATTCCTGCTTCTGATATTGGCAGGACCAGTTGGGTTGATGATGGCAGTTTGACTGGCTCGCTTCCGAATGCTATGCGTAGATACTATCGCGTTAAAATCGACGGGACTAGTCCTGCACAGGTTGTATTAGAAGTGTATAGCGGGCCGAACCAGGTGCCAGTAGCTGATGATCAGATTCTGCGGTTGGAAAAAAATAAAACCTTGGATATTACATTAACAGCAACAGACGTGGATAATGATACGCTTGAATTTATTATTGTAAATGGCCCTGTTTATGGAACAATAAACGGAACTGCTCCGAATATTACATATACTCCTGATGTTGATTTTTTAGGGGAAGATACTATCTATTTTATAGTAAGCGATGGGTTAGATGAATCTGAACAGGCAACTATTTCTTTGAATGTTTTAACTATGCTTCCCGGCAATGGTTTGCAGGGCGAGTATTACAATAACATGGACCTTACGGATTTAACGCTGGTACGAGCGGATTCAAATATTAACTTTAATTGGAGCGGAGGTTCTCCTGATGCGAAGATAGCAGCCGATACCTTTAGCGTACGTTGGAGCGGGCAGGTGGCGGCGCAATACGATGAGATCTACACATTCTATACAGTTAGTGACGACGGAGTACGCTTGTGGGTGAACGGCCAGCTATTGATAGATAACTGGACCGAGCACGCGCCGATTGAGGACAGCGGTACGATTACTTTAGCAGCAGGACAGAAGTATGATATTGTAATGGAATATTATGAGCAGGCCTGGGGGGCGATAGCGACATTGTCATGGAGCAGTGCTTCGACATCAAAGCAGATTATTCCGCAGGAAAAATTGTATCATACGTTGGCGCCGCAAGAGCCGCCGACAATCATCACACAGCCGCAGGACGTGAGTGTCAATATAGGTGAGACAGCAACGTTCAGTGTGAGCGCGGCAGGCGCTGTACTGAGCTACCAGTGGCATAAAAATGAGACTATAATTAGTGAGGCAACAACTTCTTCGTACACGACACCTCCGGCAGCTACTGATGATGATGGCGCGGTATTCAGCGTGGTGATCACGAACAGCTACGGGAGTGTGGCTAGCAATGATGCTATATTAAGTGTAATCGTAGTAGATACCGGCAATGGTTTGCAGGGGGAGTATTATAATAACATGGACCTTACGGATTTAACGCTGGTACGAGCGGATTCAAATATTAACTTTAATTGGAGCGGCGGTTCGCCTGACGCGGGTATTGCGGCAGATACGTTTAGCGTACGTTGGAGCGGGCAGG
>JAGLRU010000180.1 GCA_023136145.1 Alphaproteobacteria bacterium | reverse complement strand
GTTCGATCAGTTAATTCGCGATCTAGTGGATTACCTCGGTATATCAGTATTTATGATTACGCATGATCTGGACAGCCTTTATTCCATCTGCGACCGACTAGCTGTTTTGATCGACAAAAAAATCAAGACAGGTACGCTGGAAGATCATCTAAAAGATAAGCATCCGTGGCTTCAGGAATATTTCCATTGCCAACGTGCGCAATTTATATCAAGGAGATAAAAATGGAAACGGAAAAATATTATTTCAGGGTGGGTTTGTTTTTTCTGGCTGTCGCTAGTGCTTTTATTTATTACCTGATTACGTTTGGCGCGGGAAGTGAGATCAAGAATATTGTACGATATGCAGTTTATTTCGATAGCTCTGTTGCCGGACTAACACGAGGTGCTCCGATCAAGCTAAAGGGGATCGATGTTGGTTTTGTGCAAGATATCAGATTCGTTTCCAGAGGCAACGATCGCGTTCTTGTAATGGCGGACATTATCAACATAGCTCCCATCCGTGAGGACACTATTGCAACAATAGCTTTTCAGGGTATCACTGGCGCGACCTATCTCGCGCTTGAAAACACCAGAATGGACAAGGCTCCGTTTTTATTGTTAAGAAAGAAGGGCGAAAAATATCCCGTGATCCGTTCACGGAAATCAGATTTGCAGTCTGCCCTATCCAGTATGCCGGAGGTAATGGGAAAGCTGGAACAAATGGTGGTGCAAGTGCAGAAGCTGCTGAACGATAAAAATATCGCCGCATATCAGGGTCTCCTTCCAGAAGCTCACGATGCCATTACTGAAGCAACCAACGCGTTTCGAGAGATCAGGATGTTGGCGCGTACACTTCGCGAAGACCCGTCTATCGTCATTCGAGGTGTGGAATATAAAGGCTATAAGGTGTCGAAATGAGAAAAAACTTTATCATATACGGACTTCTGGCGATGTGTCTGGCTGCTGCCTGCACACTTGCACCAATGAATACAGGCAGGTCTTTTATGTTTGCCCTTACACCCTTAAAGGATGCTAGACATATTATATCCAATGACAATAGTTTGATTGTTGCATTACCAGTCGCGGCACCGGAACTTGACACATATCGGATTGCGTTGGTTAGGAACGGAAAGCGATGGGATTATTATGCGGGAGCCAGATGGTCGGAGTTTTTGCCGATACTGGTTCAGGACAATTTGACGAAAACGCTGGAAAAATCTGGATCGTTTAAAACCGTAACGACGGACGGAACGGGAATTTCAGGCAATAGGATTTTGAAAATAGAAATTCGGGCGTTTCAAGCTGAGTACAAGCAGGGAGTCACCGATCCCGTTGTTAAAATTCGGCTAATAGCCAGCCTTCTTAGTCATCCAGAAAGGATGCCCCTTGTTTCTTTTGAAAGCAGTGCCGAGGAGAAAGCTTCTGGCGATAGTCTGCCAAAGATACAAGCTGCTTTCGGTATTGCTTTTAACAAGATTCAACGACAATTTATCGCTGGATTGAATAAATAAAAAATTGAGGCTGAAATGAAAAAAATCTTATTGTGTCTGACTGTCCTGTTTCTTTCTTCCTGTATACCAGTGGAAGATTTTGGAATCTATTGGGATAAAGGCATCATTGATCCCGCGCTTCTGGGGAAATGGAAGGGTGAAGCAAACAATGGATATCACATGATTAACAAAGGAGGCACATATCAGATTGACAGCCTTGATAAGGAAGACAGAAAAGAAAAGGATTATTCCCCTATAGCCGCCAGAACACTGAAGGTTGGCAGCTATACTTTTCTTATGACCTTTATTAAAGAAGGGGATGAAAAAGAAACCGTTCTTATCAGATATAAAAAGAAAGGCGATATAATTCAGCAGTATTCTTTGAAATCTAGGAAAATGGATACTTTTCTTGAAAAAAATTATTCCAAAGCAAAAAATATCAAAAAATTCAAATGTAAAGGAAGATGCTGGTATAATCCCGGCGTGCGTATTGAGAAGTTCGATAATGAGGTGTATAAAATCCTTTCAGAAATTCCAGATACGAAAAAATTCTGGGTTTTATAGTAATTTGCATTAAGGATTGC
>JAGLRU010000018.1 GCA_023136145.1 Alphaproteobacteria bacterium | reverse complement strand
GATGGGCTTTCATTCTTTCTTGCAGAGTAAAATGATTCCGGTGGAGAGCGTGACGGCAAAAGTTTGGAACAAGCGCATATTCGGGCATATTAGGAGCAAGGCAGATGTTGCTTCTGTCAAGTTTGCGAAAGAGCGTGATGCTTGCCCTGATGCTAGAGACTATGGTATTATGGAACGTTTTTCGAGCAAGCTTGCGATTGCTCCAACGGATTCCCTCTCCCTTGTCGCCGGAGGCATATCGCAAGGAATCGAGCCTTATGCCGCCAATGCCTTCACTCATAAAACGCTCTCAGGTTCCTATGCAGTGCGTAATCCTTATCTTGAGAATCTTCTTGCGCAAAAATGTATGGATGATGAAGAAGTTTGGTTGAGTATCGCTTTCCATAAAGGCTCTGTCCAGCATCTAGGTTTTCTCAGTTGTGACGAGAAAGATGTATTCAAGACTGCTTTTGAACTGGATCAGAAGTGGCTAATTGAACATGCAGCTGATCGTGTTCCGTATATCTGCCAGTCGCAATCGCTAGATATTTTTGTTTCGCCGGATATTCACAAGAGTGACCTGCATCAGATACATTGGATGGCTTGGAAAAGTGGAGTGAAATCTCTCTGTTGTTGCCGATCCGTGGAGCATTTAAAAAATTCAGCTACGCGGGGCTTATGGGAAGACGCTTTTGCAGATGATACGTTCAAAAAGGGTTAGATTAAAAAGTTCCTGACTAAAAACAGATATTTAACCTTATTGGTATTTAATGTTATTATAGGTTATGATGAACGGTATATGTTAGATGCCCTAAGGAGGGGTTGATTATGTCAGACGCACCAGAATCAGAAGAAGGTTCTATATTTGAACACGCAGCAGTTGGTATTGTTGGTGGAAAAGTTGTGGAGAAAGTTCTGGATCGTTATATTAAGGAGACTAAAGCTTCCATGTGCGCTAATCATACTAAACAGCCACAGCCACCGTCAATACCAGCAAGTCCTTTGGATAATGAACTGGGTGATACGGAACCAGAACCAGAACCAGACTAGGGTTATGTTCGACTTTAACTTAAGAAGAGGACTCAAAAAATAATGTCCGATGTCAGTGTTTCACAAGGGGAAGGACACGTTGTTCAGGAATATGAGGTGTTCAAAAACAAAAGAAACGCGCTGGCTTTCTTTTTCTTCCATCAGCCTATTCTTGATAAAAATCCTTCGGTAGGTCCTTTTTGGTTTAGTCTCAAGAAGGACAGTATTGTTGCAGGTACCGAAATTAACAGCGTCGTTTTTAAAGATTTGATGTCGGATATTTTAGATATTGCGAAGCAGCGTGGTGTTATCATGCTGGTCGAGTTTGAAAATCAAAACCCGCTGAGATGTACGCCCTGTTATCTTACAAAGACGTTTTGATTTATTTTCTAAAGAAATCACTTATTATCAACTAGATGGATGTTCTTGTTTCTTTTGCAGGGATTGTTTTGTATGGTTATGTCTTATGTTCCATAATGTTAGAGAAAATG
>JAGLRU010000179.1 GCA_023136145.1 Alphaproteobacteria bacterium | reverse complement strand
TTTTTTTCATGGAAAGTGACTGCAAACCTCTTTTAACAACTATGTGTTATGATCTGATTTTTACTATAGCATAATTTTGGTGTCTTTTTGTTTTTTTCGAGTTTTTCAGGATATAGAAAAACCACCCGATGGTATTTTTGCCTGTAATTCCATGCCTGCCTGCCTGCCAAGCTGACGGGCTTCTTGCAATGTCGATACATGTGTTTGGTAAGAGGCTTTTTTAACATCGCTGCCGTCGGGACGTGCTGCAAGAACGTCAAACTTTGTACGGTTCTGTGAATCAGGTACTGACATCAGAGCCGCAAGCGGAGTTTTGCAGGAACCGTCCATTACTTCAAGGAAAGCCCGTTCTGCTGTCACTCGAAGTTCCGTAGTTGGGCAATGCACTGTTGATAATAATGTCCTGATGCGCTCGTCGTTCGTTCGCACTTCTACGCCGATAGCACCCTGCGCAACAGCCGGCAACATGACCTCTGGCTCTAGAATTGTTTTGATTAGATGTTCCATTCCCAATCTGTTCAGTCCTGCCACAGCGAGGAGGGTTGCGTCTGCAACACCGTCCTTCAGTTTTTTCATCCGTGTGCCGATATTGCCGCGAAAAACGACCATTTTTAAATCAGGTCGACGCGCAAGAATAATCGCTCGGCGGCGCAGACTGGAAGTCCCTACGATTGAGCCCGGCGGCATGGTGTCAGGAGTAGTAGCAGAGTTAAGAGAAAAAAACGCATCACGAGGATCGTCTCGTGGCAGAAGGCAAGGAATGGTCAGTCCTTTCGGCAATTGTGTTGGCATATCTTTCATTGAATGAACGGCGCAATCAATCGTTCCAGCCAGAAGTGACTCCTCGATTTCTTTGGTAAATAGTCCTTTGCCCCCTGCGTCTGACAGATCTCGATCCTGAATTTTATCGCCTGTTGTGACGATCTTTACGATCTCTATTGCTCCGGCCTCTTGCAATTCTGGATGCTTCTCGTGCAAAAATTTGACTAGAATTTCCGTTTGCGCTACCGCCAAAGGACTTCCGCGAGTACCTATTTTAAGAATTGCTTTCATAAGGTAAAGTTGTATCTTTTTTTACTCGAAAATGCAAAAGCGTACTAATGGAATGACCATAAATATCATAGTGCTGTACTCAAGCATTTCACAAAACCGTCTGCCAGTTCGTGCATAAGCGTAGAGTATAAGCCTTGACCTTTCGGGATGTCGGAACCTAATCCGTCCAGAACGCCTGTTTTTGCATCCGTTCCTTCGATAACGGTTTGTATTAGACGGGCATTGAACTGTGGCTCGCTAAAAACACAACGAACGCCAAGCGTTCTGATCTTTTCGCGGATATTCTCGATCCTTTTGGCACCGGGTTCTTGCTCCGGCTCCAGAGTGATCGATCCCACTGCGAGCAGACCATAGTCCTTCTCGAAATACTGGAAAGCATCATGAAACATGATATAAGGCTTGTTTTGGACAGGGGTTAACTGTGCTCGCAATTCTTCGTCCAGCGTGGACAGTTTGTTGATTAGATTATCGGCGTTTTTCTCGTAAACTTTCTTGTGTTCGGGATAAATCTTTTCCAGTTCTCCTGCAATTTTCCTGATCATTGCCTGAGCATTTGCGATGTTCAGCCATATATGCGGGTCTCGTTCCTCTTTCTTATGGCTCTTATGGCTCTTATGATCTTTATGTCCATGACTTTCCCATACCCCTCCGGCGCGATACTTGAGAGTGGTGACTTCTTTCGCATCTATCAACGAGACCTTCTGTACGTTGGGCGGCAGGGCTTTTAAAGGTTGCGTCATAAATGTTTCAAGGCTGGAGCTTATATAAAAAACGATGTGAGCGTGTTGCAGAGCCGCCATCTGGGAAGGCTTTAATTGATACCCGTGTGGAGATTGTATCCCTCCTACCAGAAGAATTGGCTTTCCTGTATCTCCCATAACCTCCGCCACTAGAGAATGCAGCGGCTTGATGGACACAACAATTTTTGAGTTTTCTGCCGCAAATGCTGGCGTGGATAGAAGGATGAAAGCCACCCCCAGAAACATGGTGATATATTTCATGATGTCCTCATTTCTTTGATCGTCACTCTCACCTTGCGCGAGTATAATGATTTTAGATTTTAAACGATTATATTATGCTCTATATTGTAGCATCCACAATCTACCTTTCAACCGAAAGAAATTCCTCACATGACCGAACCACTTATCAGTGCTGAAAATTTAAGTATTATTCGCAGGGGAAAGCGGATTCTTAAGGACATCTCGCTTTCGGTAAGTGCGGGAGAATTTGTTACGATTATCGGTCCTAACGGTGCTGGAAAGACAGTTCTCCTTCATACTTTGATGGGATTGATAAAACCAGACAAAGGTTCCGTTACGCGTAAACACGGATTAAAAATTGGTTATATGCCGCAGCGTTTTACTCCCGAAACGACGATGCCTATAACTGTTGCTCGTTTTCTCGCTTTGGTTCGAGGAGTTGATAAAAATGCCATTGATAATGCTCTGGAGCTTGTCAATGCTGTGGATGTTGCGCAACGTTCGCTTTCCGTTCTGTCGGGCGGGGAATTACAGCGCGTAATGCTGGCGCGTGCGCTGCTCCACAAACCAGATATTCTGATTCTCGACGAGCCAACGCAGGGTCTTGACGTTGGTGGACAGCTTTCGTTTCACAAGCTGTTGGAAAATGTCTATAGCTCATTAGGTTGTGCTGTTGTTATGGTGTCGCATGATTTGCATTTGGTTCTTGCTTCAACCGGAAAAGTCGTCTGTCTGTTCCATCATATCTGCTGCTCTGGAAAGCCAAGTGCTGTCGCAAAAGACCCGCAGTTTACGTCCTTGTTTGGAGAGGATATGACGCGGATGATGGCAGTTTATCAGCATAACCATACGCGTGAGCATGAACATGAATATTGAACCGTGGTTTTTGCGTGCTCTTATTGGAGGTATTGGCATCGCATTGGTTGTGGGGCCGTTGGGTTGCTTTGTGGTCTGGCGGCGCATGGCTTATTTTGGTGATTCTTTGGCGCACAGTGCCTTGCTTGGAATAACACTTGGACTATTAACTGGAATCGGCGTTGATCCTGCTACCATCATTGTCTGCGGGCTTTTTGCCGTCCTGCTGGTTTGGCTGCAAAGCCTTCGCATACTTGCTGCAGATACGTTGCTCGGCATTCTCGCTCATGCGTCACTTTCCATCGGACTTATCGCCGCCAGTCTGTTAAAAACCGTGCGCTTGAATGTCACCGATTACCTATTTGGAAATGTACTTTCCGTGACAAATTCAGATTTGATGTGGATTTACGGTAGTGGAGTTCTGGCTCTTTTCCTGATGATCTTTTTATGGCGTTCTCTTATTTTAACCACCCTTCACGAGGATATGGCGCGGGCTGAAGGTGTTAATGCTTTCGCGGTCAATCTTTGCTTTATGGCTTTAATGACCATTGTGATTGCTGTGTCGTCCCGCATTATCGGCATCCTGCTAATTACATCGCTTCTCGTTATTCCGGCAGCAACAGCGCGAGCTTTTGTTCGATCTCCAGAAGGTATGGCCGTTCTTGCTGGAGTCCTTGGCGTTCTGTCCGTATGTGGTGGTTTATACGGCTCTTTGCGTTTTGATTTTCCCCCCGGTCCTTCCATCGTCGTTACGGCGACAATAATTTTTGCTCTGCTATTGCCTATGATGCTTTTAGTACGCAATAAGAAATAGACTTGTTATCCGACACAGCCGACTTTAGCAATCAGTCCGTGTCAGGAGCGTGCGCTAGAGTAAGAAACTCGTCCGCATTCTTGCCGGTATCTTTGGTATTTATACTCACAAGCCATAGGGTCAGGAAGGCAGCCCCGACACCAAAGATACCTGGACCGCCACCAGTAGGAAGACCAATAAAGGACTTAACATCGGTCAGTAGCAAAACAATGAAAAACATTGAGACGCTGAGACCTACCCAAACACTGGTGATAATACCTTGCCGCGTTGCACGCCTCCACCACAGTGTGCCGAGCATAGCTGGAAAAATGGCACTGGCAGCGATTCCGAATCCAAGAGTTACTAGCCATGCAACGTTCTCGTCACGCAGAATTGTTGCAAAAGTCACAGCAGTCACCGACATGACAATCGTTGTAATCCGGGCAACTCGTATGCCTTGCTTATCAGTCGCGTTTGGATTGACGTACACTTTGTAGATGTCATTACTGAAGGCCGAGGCAACAGTTATCATCAAACCAGCGGATGTCGATAGAACTGCTGCTACCGCACCGGCAGCGGCGATTGCAACCAGCCACTTGCCGCCGACAAGCATCCCGATTTCTAGCACAGCCATGTTTTTTGCCATACCGACTCCGGTCGGACCCTGTGAAATCCAGCTTACCAGCTTGGGATAAATGGCAGGGAAAAGCAGGAAGCCGAGAATGATAGCTGCAAGATAAAAGAGAGCTAGTGCGGAGATACAAAACGCCACACTCTTCTTGGCAGCGCGTGCGTTCGGTACTGTAAAAAACATCACCAGAATATGCGGTAAGCCAGCAGTACCAAAAATTAACGCAATGACCATGCTTATCATGGCCAACGAACTGCCTGTTTTGACACCGAGAGTCATGACGCTTGGCGCATCAGGCATCAATTGTCGTGTGACTTCGATTGCCTGCATCGAATCTGCATTGGTCATGCTACTAAGAGCTTCGACAACAGCAGGGTTTTTACCGGAGAGCAATGGTGGAACTGCCCTAGCAGCCGTGTTCAGCGCATCCAGAAAGCCATCGCCGATAGTGAAATAGGAAAGTATGATAATGGCTATCATGGTTGCCCACAGGAACAATGCCTGTAGCACTTGATTGTAGAGCGTGCTTTTCATGCCGCCGAAGATGATGTAAGTGCTGACAAGCGTTCCGATACCGATTGTTACCCATAAAAAATCCCATCCCAGCAGCATGGTGAATAAAGCACCAGCTCCGATCATTTGCGGAACCAAATAGAATGTCGAAACGACGATTGTGCAAACAGTGATGGCGAACTTGATTTTGTTATCCGGGTAGCGACGATGTAACGCCCCAGCAACTGTAAAAGAACCAACGTTGCGTAATGGACCGGCAATTAGAAACAGTAAGGACATATAACCACCGAAAAATCCTATAGATATCCAGATAGAATCGATACCGAAAACCCCGATGTCACCAGCACAGCCTAGAAAACTAGCAGCCGACAGATAACTGCCAACCATAGCAATACCAACCTGAATCCATGGCACGCCTTTACCGGCAACGTAAAAATCAGCAGCCGATTTGTTGGTACGACTAGTCCACCAAGTTATAAAGAGGCTGGCAACTACGAAAAATAGAATAAAGCCGATAATGAGGAAATTGTCTTCCATGATTAGCCCCCCTTTTTAAACCAAATTGCTATTAGTATTCCAGATAGTGGGAAGACCAGCAGCGAACTTAGCAGACAGATAGGCATTCCAAAGACCGGGATCATGGCATAATCACGAAGCAATGGTGTGCATAGGGTGGCACTGAAGATGTAAAAAGCAAAAAAGACAAAAAATAAGCCGAAATTGACAATTGCTTTCTTGCGCAGATTCGGTATCGACGCATATTTGGTTTTTTTGCGATTTTGTTTAGTCATCTTAATTCCCCCAAAGTGGCTGAAATATCAGCACATACTATCTTTAGGAGAATACAAGAAGAATGTTAAGTGAGTATTAATATCCTAATGAACATTGTTAAGAAGAAGATGTACCCAGATACCAGCAGCGTAGCCAAGCGCAATAGCCCAGCTCCATTTCAGGTGGCTGAAGAATGTATAAACGCCTCTCGCTTGCCCCATTAGCGCGACACCAGCGGCAGAGCCGATGGACAGGAGCGTTCCGCCGATGCCGGCAGTCAGTGTTATAAGCAGCCACTGACCGTGGCTCATGTCGGGATCCATGCGGATCACGGCGAACATAACGGGGATATTGCCGATAAGGGCAGAGACAATGCCGAGCAGAATGTTGGCGGTCGTTACTCCTATATCCTGATAGAGGAAAAGGGAAAGCCCCGCGAGATATCCAAGTGCTCCAAGCCCTCCGATGCACAGGATAATGCCGTAAAAGAAGAGTAGCGTATCCCATTCCACCCGTTTGACGCTCTCAAAGATGTCGAAGGGTTTTGCTTCTTTTCTGGCAATCTCGTATTTCTTGATAAAGTGACCGTATAGCATCAGTATCCCCAAACCTGTCATCATCCCGAAGAAAGGAGGCAGAGACAGCATATTATACAGCACCACCGTCAATGTAACCGTCAGCAGGAAAAGGGTGACAACAACATATCCACCTCGCTTGACGCTGCCACTGTCCTCCGACACTTTCGGGGAAGTATGGTTACTGATAGCGAAGGACATCAGAACAGCAGGCACCAGCCAGCTTACTAGAGATGGGATAAACAGATTAAAAAATTCAAAAAATGTGATAACTCCCGTTTGCCAGACCATTAGTGTCGTAATATCCCCGAACGGGCTGAACGCACCCCCCGCGTTTGCCGCAACTACGATGTTAATGCAAGCAATTGATATAAAAACAGGGTTTCCGACACCAACAGCCAGCACGACCGTTCCGAGGACAAGTGCTGTCGTCATGTTGTCTGCAATCGGAGAGATGAAAAAAGTCATCAGTCCAGTGATCCAGTAAATTGCTTTGAAGGATAGCCCCATGGAGATCATTTTCACGCGCAAGGCTTGAAATATATTCCGTTCCTCCATAGTGCTTATGTAAGTCATAGCTGCCAGTAGAAAGAATGCTAGCTCTACATATTCTAGAAAATTATGACGCAAAAGTGTGGCGACTTCTTCACTTCTACCATCCTGATTATAGACAAAAGCAACAAGCATCCAAACAAGCCCAGCAACGATGATCACAGGCTTTGATTTGCGGAGATGGAGTAATTCTTCAATAATCACCAGAAAATAGGCAAAACAAACTAGTGCTATACAGACATAACCAGCCCAGTGGCTAGTATAACTAGACGTTCTTTCTCCCACCGCATAAGCTACATAGGACAAGAAAAATATTATAGAAGCAGATGCTATTACGAGTGGGGTGATGAGTTTTGATATATTCATCTTATTTCCCTTACCATTGTTGAAGATAGGGAAAAATGATGAAATAAAATTCAAAGCTGTTGGTATTATTCCCTGTGGGCTGTTTTTCAAAACACAAGTTCTTGTCATGCCGCTTTCTCCTTTAATAGTTCCAGCTTTGCCCCAACGGAGGAAAGCTTTTCAACGATGTTTTCATAACCGCGCTCAAGATGATAAATGCGGTGAACGATAGTTTCTCCCTCAGCGACCAGTCCAGCCAAGACGAGAGAAACGGAAGCTCTAAGATCAGATGCCATTACTTCTGCACCCTTCAGTTTGTCGACACCGCGTACAAGGGCGGAAGAACCGTGTACGGTGATATCTGCACCCATGCGCGATAGTTCAGGAACGTGCATAAACCTGTTTTCAAAAATTGTTTCCGTAACCATACCCGCGCCTTCTGCAATCGTTAGCATCGACATCATTTGTGCTTGGAGGTCGGTCGGGAATCCAGGATAAGGTTCAGTCATAACGTCCACACCTCGTAATCTCTTATTTATTCTTTTCACGGTAATGCTAGATTTGTTACCCGTGACTTCAACACCCGCCTTATACAGTGGTTCGATAAGAGAGTCAAGATACATAATATTGCTATTTTTCAGCGTCAAATTACCGTCTGTCATGGCTCCAGCGATAAGAAATGTCCCTGCTTCTATTCGGTCGGCGATGACGGTGTGTTCCGTACCGCGCAGGAAGGTTTTTCCATGAATGGTAATCTTGTCCGTTCCTAAGCCTTCGATTTCTGCTCCCATTTCGATCAGGCATTTGCCAAGATCTATTATTTCCGGCTCGCGAGCAACATTAACGAGAGTGGTGTCTCCCTTGGCCAGCGTTGCTGCCATCATTATGTTTTCAGTCGCGCCAACGGAGACTTTCGGGAAGTGAATATTCGCTCCTTTCAGACCATGAGGTGCCTTTGCTTCAATATAACCATCAACCAGCTTGATTTCCGCGCCAAGCTGCTGTAGTCCATTAATATGTAAATCAACTGGGCGTGTGCCAATGGCGCAACCGCCCGGTAAGGATACTTTAGCTTCGCCATGCCGTGCCAAAAGCGGCCCAAGCACGAGGATGCTCGCACGCATTTTACATACTAGATCGTATGGTGCAACACACTCGGTGATTGTTGGGACGTGAAGATGAAGAGTTTTGTTTTCGGCGTTGTAGTCAAATACGGTACCAAGTTCTGCAAGTACTTCATTAAGGGAAGCTACATCTCGGAGATTCGGAACTCTGTGTAGAATAAGAGGTTGATCTGTTAGAAGTGATGCTGTCATTAGCGGAAGTACTGCATTTTTTGCACCGCTGATCTCAATTTCTCCATTGAGAGGTTTACCACCTATAATCTTAATCTTATCCATTTATACCCGCCTTATTTTAGCGTCATCGTTAATGTATTCATAAAATTCATGAGTTGTTGTCTCACACAATTGTGTGAATTGGAAGAGTCTTTTACACAAAAAATAATCGAAATATTTATTAACATAACGGTAAGGTGTTGTTATTATGAGAAAATATAAGAAATTGGGTGCAGAATTTAAATTTAATATTTCGGTGACGAAATTGGTGTAAGTGCCTTTAACAACGAGATTTCTGTGCGATTCTTTCCAGAAATAGAAAATTAATATTTTATGTAACTGTTCAATCTTAAAGTAATCTCTTATTGCCCGTAGTGCATGGTGTGCGCGATAATAGAAAGCAACTTTAGCGTTTAATTTTGGGAGTTTATAATAATGCGTTCGGTTCTTATTACCCGGCCACAGCCTGTTGCTGACGAATTTGCGGAAAGATTGCGCCGCGAGAAATTTTACGTATATACAGCTCCGATGACAGAATATGTCGAGATTGATGCTGATTCGGAGGATATGGAATCGTATCAGGCATTGATTTTTACGAGTGCGCAGGCGGTACTGATTTTCTCTGAACGGTCGACTGTACGGCGTTTGCCTGTTCTTGCGGTGGGGGATGCAACGGCGGCGGCAGCTAAAAAGGCAGGGTTTACAACAGTTTATTCCGCTAAAGGCGATAGCGGGGATATGGTAAATTTGATAGAATCCGTAGTGTCCGCACTGTCACTGAAAAAGGTTCTGCACCCATGCGGCGAGGATATGATCGATGATATGCCTGAGGACATTTCTAGTCTTGGGGTGGAAGTCGTGAGAATGCCAGTTTATAAAGCACTTTTTCTCGACAGCATGCCGGAGAACGTTGTGCAGGTTCTGAAGCGGGGCGCGGTTGATGCTGTAACTGTATTTTCGGCTCGTACGGCGGAGAATCTTGTTAAGATGCTACAGCAGGAGGATATGCGCGGTGTGAGCGAAAAGCTTGAGGCAGTTTGCATCAGTAAGCGTGTCGCTGCCGGACTGAGGGGGATTTCGTGGCGGAAAATTCGTATTGCCCGCCATCCAGATACAGAGGAAATGGTGGAGATACTGAAAGGGTTGAAGCCGGGATTGACATCTCCTGCGCTACTTTTTGGGGATCGTGTCATCTCCGCTTTTGGTGGAATACGTCCACTGGCCAATCGGCTTGGGATCACAGCTAGCACTGTTCAGGGTTGGAAAAAACGTGGATTTATTCCTGATACGCGTACGGAAGCTGTTTTGGCTGCGGCTAAAGAAAGCGGAATCAATTCGGACGGGTTCTGGCAAGATGATGATGAAAAGATAAAGAAGGGAGATAATGCGGACGTTCCGATATGTGATCGTCGGGAAAAGTCGGAGCGTCGCCGGGAGCGGGCGATCTACGATGATCGTGGTTTTATCAAAGCCTCTTCTTATAAAGGGCTGGATCGTCGCAGCGGGATTGACCGCCGCGCTCGCCGGAAGCGCAAGCAGATGCGTGTTTTGGCTGAAAAAATAAAATTTTTGCATAGTTCGGTACTTACATTTGCTTTTATGTTCTTTGCAATTGTAGTGGCTGGGGTATTTATCATGGCACCTGAATACTCGCATATATTGGATATGGCGAAGTGGGAGAAGATGATAGAAGAGCGAATGAAATTTTTGACATGGGAGAAAGAACCTGAACCTCCGAAAACGTCAATCGGCGGTAAGATGAGTAGAGGCATCGGAAATATACAAGGTGTGACGAGGCCGATCACCAGTTTTGCCAGCACTGCGGTGGGAGCCGTTAGGCAATCCACCTTGCCGGACTTTATGAAAGTTCTTGAAAACGTGAACGCGCTGCGCCAGACGGAGGGAGGGGAGGAAGATGTTACAAAGTCCCTAAATACTCTACGGAAGCTTCTTGTCGCCACGCCGGATAATCCGGAAGCTATCAACGCATCTATAGAGGCAGCGCGACGTCGTGATCGAACGCTGAATTTTTTGCTGGGGTCTGTTAAAGGCAATGATCTGGCGGCGGCGGCCATGCTTCTTACGTTGAATGAATTCAGGAGCAATGTTGACCAGAACCGTCCTTATGA
Organism: Alphaproteobacteria bacterium; assembly: GCA_023136145.1. GTDB lineage: Bacteria > Pseudomonadota > Alphaproteobacteria > Micavibrionales > UBA2020 > PALSA-926. The sequence continues at coordinate 3,200 of JAGLRU010000179.1, read as the reverse complement.
GAACGATCTGGCTTTGTTGCGGAAGTTTGCTGGTAACGATCCCAGCATGAATCAATCGCTGCGTCGTTTATCTCCATACGCCGAGAAAGGGGTTATGAATCGTAAAGCACTGCAATCGGAATTCGGTGGGCTTGTCGCTGAGATCGTTACTGCAAAATTAAAGGGACAGGATATTTCTGTGCAGAAACGGGCGATCAGGCGTTTCAATAAGCTTTACAGTGCTGGTAAGGTTGACAATATCAAGGGGCAAAACACTGAAGCAGTGACTGCACGAGCGCAGTTGCTTTTGGATCAAGGAGATGTTAGTGGAGCTATGCAGGAACTTCGGACATTGGAAGGGGCTTCTGCGCAAGCAGCCGAACCGTGGATGGGCAATGCTGCCGGATATATGATTGCAGACCAGTCTTCTGATGATCTAACGCAGAGCTTGTTACAGGAAATAATGGGCGAGACTAGCCTTTCGGTGCCAACCCTTTTTACGGAGATCAAGGAAAAAATCCTTCACAAACCTTATGTGCCCTATGTCTCCTCTTCCTTCAAGAGAGGGAAAGCTAACAGCAGCGGTGCTATTGCCCCGGCTTCTAATTTTCCATGACTGCAGACGCTTCGGATTATTTCTTCTTTATGCTTTCGGGATCAATCCAGCCGATGTTGCCGTCCTTGCGACGGTAGACTGTATTAAGAGATCCGTGTTTTGCATTTCGAAACATAAGCGCAGGCATATCGCCTAGTTCAAGGAGCATAACGGCATCAGCTACGGCTAGAGTTTGTACCTGCATTTCCATTTCGGCGATGACGACTGGCTCTGTGCCCCCTTCTGCTTCGCTATCCTCTCCCTGAAGGGTGGTATAGGTGGCGGTGAGTTCGGCAGTAGGTTCGTTCCTGCGATGGTCGCGGAGCTTGTCCTTGTAGCGGCTAAGACGCTTGGCAAGGTGCTGGACGGCTACATCAAACGCAGGGTAGGGATCGTTCGCTTCATGCTCTGCCTGCAATACGATTCCACCACTGACATGGATAGAAATATCAGCTTTGAAAAGATGATTCTTCTCCTTGGAAAAAATGACGGTCGCTTCTATAGTATCTCGGAAGTATTTTTTGACTGTATGGCTAAGTTGTTCTTGGACATGCGTTCGCAGAGCATCTCCCACATCAAGCTGTTTTCCTTTAATCGTCAAGTGCATGATTTTGGTCCTTTTTGTCAGTGACTCATTCTCTATTTATACCTTTTTTGGTATTAAAAGCAAGTTAAGGGACTGTGGGAATTTATTAAATCAGTCTTAGGCCACTTCTAAAAACCGTTTCTTTTGCATCATAATTCTTTGATACGTCGGGATGATGATATTGGAAAATTTTGAGGTTTTTAGAAGTGGGCATTAGTTTCTAACTCGACCAGTTTTTGTTAAATGTCTGTGTCTTCGTCGGTTTGTCGATCATAATCAAGCCATTTAACAAATGCCTTATCTTCTTCTTCTACAGCATCATTAGCTGCCGCCACAGCCGATTTTGATGCCAGATCAGCCTCTCCGTATGCAACATACGCCGTCCACGCAGCCTCTTTTGCTTTCTCCTCTGTTGCTGCACGAGCGGCACGCGCTGCATAACGTGTAGCATCCCGCGCTTCCATTGCTTCTTTTAATGTCTTAACGACCTCCAGAATTTCTTGATTGTCTTTGTACTTCAATTGAAGGTTTATAAGATCATTCTTAGTATATGGTCTAACAATAGCCCACGCTTCTTCTTCTGCAAGCTCCGCTGCTTCTGCATTCGCCGCCCATATCGCGCATATTCCGCATGTTGACCATCTCGCTGCACGTGTAGCGCGTACTGCTCGCGCTTCACCCGCTGCACGTACAGCATCCCGCGCAGTATCCCGTGCAGTTTTGTACGCTGCCTCGTTCTCCTCTTCTTCCTTTTTTGCCTTCTCCGCCGCTTCCGCTTCCCTTGCCTTTTTTTCCTCAGAGATTCTTTTTATTTTATCCTCCATGACAGAGAACTTGTTGTTCCACAAGCCTAAGAGGATTCCAAGTATCCACTCCATATCAATTTACTCCACGTTGCCTTATTTTAGCATCATGACATTGCAGTTGCAGCGGTAACGAGTCAACCACTCAAAATTAAGCAAGTAGATTCGGACATAATACGTCGACTGCATCCTTAATTACCGGAAAATTACGACAAAGCATTTAAAGATATGTTAGCATTAGCCAGAAGACCCTACTTTTAGCCGACTTTCTTGAAATTTTTGTATCGGAGTCGTTGTGGCAATATGTCCATGATCTACCCGGAAGTGTTTCGCCGTATCTAGCATAGATGAAAAGATAGTTTCGTCCGTCCCAGTCAGCCATATTTGGCCTTTGAGAGAAAGCAGTCGGGAGAAGAGTTGCCGTCTGCGTACTTCATCGAGATGCGCCGCCACTTCGTCTAGCAGGATGATGGGGACAAACCCTTTCTCTGCCTGCATCATCAACGCATGGGCGAGGATGATTGATACCAGCAGTGCTTTTTGCTCGCCAGTTGACGAGAGGGCAGCTGGGATGTTCTTTTCCGCATAAAGCACCCGTAGATCGCTGCGGTGAATGCCGTTGCTAGTGTGTCCAGATGCGCGATCAATTGTGCGGTCGGCGGTGAGTTTGTTTTTCAAATCCTCCTCGACATCTACGGCTGGTCGTGCAGTCAATTCGTTCTCGACCCATCCTTCCGCTTCCAGATGGGGACGCGGAAAATGAGCGTCCAGCGTGTCCGCATGTTGCTGTAACTTCTGGAGTAGCGCGATTCTTGACGCTGCTGCTGATACGGCTGCTGCGGACATCTGTGTTTCCAGACCGGAAAGCCATCTTGGATCGGCGGGCTTGTCCAGTTGAAGTAGTTTCATCCTTTCCCGCATGGTTTTATTGTAGCGGTTGATGCGCGTGATATGATCTGGCTCATAAGCGAACACCAACCTATCAAGAAATCTGCGTCGCGCTGAGGAACCTTCCAGAAAGAGCCTGTCCATTTGCGGTGTTAGCCATACGGCTGAAACGAAGCCGGACAGGTCGCTCTGGCGGCGTATGTCTTTTCCGTTGATACGGACGATGCGCCGTCTGGTTTCTAGGTCAAGGCCGGTGCCGATTCGGACTGTCAGCCCCTGAGCTGTTTCCACTTCCGCTGACACTGCCCAGATATCCTCTGATGCGGTGGCGCGGTTTTTCATATCTTTT
>JAGLRU010000178.1 GCA_023136145.1 Alphaproteobacteria bacterium | reverse complement strand
TAAGTTATCTTAAATGACTATATATGTTGTAATTTACTCTTTACTGAAAGTCTTGGGAATCCCTTATAAGCAAGGCGTATGAGACTTTTTTAGGGGCGACTAAATAAGGAGGAAAGGAAGGCACTGGATAGTTTTTTACGTATGGTAAAGGATATTGAGGAAGTCAAAGAATCCGTGCACAAACGTTCTTGTTCATATTGAAAACGAAAAAGACTACTGGATCGGGCAAGGTTCCGATCATATCCATCATTTTTATAAGTTCTGGGGTTAGCTTTTCTATAAAACATCTAAAGTGTTAAGGTGCTTTTTGCTTCTTTGTCATTACGTCACCAATAACACTAGAAATCTTTTTCAGGAGATGATCTGGTCTTGGCGACGATCCGCCGGCAATACGTGTTAGATGGTCACGGAAAAAGAATCTAGCGCTCTGAGGATCTGTTTCAAATTCTTTGACTTGTGAAAACACAGTATTGAAAGTCTGTTCTGGATGCTGAGACAAGAAGGTTATCAGGTAGTCAAACTCATCTATGGATAATAGGAAAATATTTTCAGGTGGTATTAAATTTGGCTCTATATTTAATGCCTTTAATTTTTCTGTGATTTCATCACGTAGGAATTCATCCCAAAATTGACGTCCTCCTCTGAAGTATTGCTCCTTAAAGCTAACAACTACGCCATAAAGATTTTTTGTATTTTTTATCTGGTTTGGTTTTTTTTGAATTAACTTGTTCGCTAGAGAGTATATTTGAATAATGCCACTAACTATGCTGTCATCTAAGTGCCTTGAAAGCGTATCATTTGTCTGCATCACTTTCAAAATATTAGGTACGTGCTTTCTCTTTGACTCTACGAAAATTGTCGCATCGTTTTGGATAATCGTAAAATCTGGAGCTTTAATCTGTTCTTTTAAGATTTTTTCCCATGATTTACCCAAAATCATGAGAAAGTTCATATCCTCTAACTGTTGCCGAACATATTTTTCTAATATGTATCCAAAATTTTGGAATTTATCAGGAAGATTGAACAAAAAGTCATAAATAAAATCTGCGAAAAACGGCCTAAAAAGCCGTTTTGAAAATACGATATAGCTATCCTTTAGTTTTAGGAAAGGTTTCCGCACCAGCGGGCTTAGCTCATAAAGCTGTAAAATAAAACGCTTTTCTTTTTTCTTCGCATCTTCATTCAGAAATATTTTTGCCTCGTCAGGAGTAACGGCAACAAGTTCAAAGTACTTTTGTACCTTCTCTGGGGTAAAAACTGATGTAAGATTAGCTGGCTTAACGGCGTAGATATTGTCTTTATCCAAAATTGAAAAAAGTGTAAAAGAAATACTTAAAAAAATTGTGATGCTAAGACCTGTTTGATTTTCAAATTTTTCATTTACTCCATACTGTTCGCCAATCTCACTAAAAAGAATAATTTGTCGTCCAGCTTTCCAACCCATTTCTGTATCACGCATTTGATAAGTGAATTGCTGAAATGCTAGACGCCTCATAAATTTATTCAAACCATGTGGGTTGAGTAGATCAGGGATAAAAAACTGGTCTTTAATATCTTTGATGTCATCTAAGAGCTTGTTCACTAGAGGTACTGAAGGATTTTTTAGATATGTTTTAGATTCAGTATATTGTAGTATCCATCTTATTAAGAGCATACAGTCCCACGGAATATAGCCATTATTTTGGTGAAATTCTTTTTCATTTTTCAATAGAACTTTCATTGTGATGTTAAGAAGTTCATCACGGTTATACTGCCGCATTTTATTTCTTATAGGTTTGTGAAGTGTATATGCGTCTGGCATTTATTGAATTTCCTGCTGTCACGATAATCAAGAAAAGATTTCCCTGACTCTTGCTTGAATATCTGAAGCACCTACTATTTCCGTCACCATAGCTATGCAAGTTGCTCCGTGTGCTGCTACTTCCTGCATATTGTGCAGCTTGATCCCTCCGATTGCGACAAAAGGGATATCAATATTCTTAACCGCGTAATCCAGATATTCCAGTCCTACCGCAGGGCAAACATCTTTTTTGGTTTTTGTGGGAAAAATCGGGCCAACGCCTATATAATCAGCACCGCGCGCAACTGCTTCCTGCGCCTGCCGTGGTGAATGGGTGGACAGCCCTATAATTATGTCTTCTCCAACTAGCTCGCGCGCCGTTTCTATCGGCATATCATCTTGTCCTAGATGCACTCCATCGGCTTTGACTGCCAACGCAATATCTACATTATCATTGACAATAAATGTGGCGGCTACCTCTTCCGTCAGCTTTCGGATTTCCATGCACTCCAGATACTTTTCTCTTCCGGACTTTTCTTTTTCACGATACTGGATTAGCTTCACACCTCCGGCTAGCATATCCCTAACAACCTCTTTGTTGCTGCGTCCTGCGGAATGCTCTTCTGCGGTAATGGCATATAATGGATATGCCAGTTTTCTACGTTTTGTTTCGTTTGTCATTTTTGCTCCAGAACCCATGATAATACAATATCCGCTTCTTTTGCTGCAACGATTGACACATACGGCGCACAAGGCGGAAGTGCTGTTGTTACCTCGGAACAACCATCTCCCACAAGAAAACAGTTATCTTTTATTTTTCTAATATGCAGCGTATCACTATCACCCCAACCTGCCAGACCGGAAGCACCAACAAACAATTTACCTGAATTTATAAACGCCTCCGCCATAAAGCATTTAGATTCGGCTTTGTCGAATGCCTCGACCACTGCACCGCACTTTTCAAAAATCACAACAGCATTATCCGCAGAGATTTTCTGCATAACCAGCGTAATATCCAAGTCTGGATTGATACGCAAAAGATTTGTTTTAAGGCTGTCAGTCTTAGGCATACCTACCTGATCGAGAAAATAAAACTGCCGGTTAAGATTGCTATGCTCCACCTTATCAAAATCAACTAGAACAAGCTTTCGAAATCCAGAACGCACCAGACAGGCGGCGCAATTCGATCCAAGCCCGCCAAGCCCTGCAATTCCCACTGTAGCTGACTGAATCTTCCTTAAGCCATGCTCTCCGAAAACCCGTATCAGTGATTCCTCAAAGGAGTTCATATCGCCTGCCAATCCTTGCACACCGGCTGATACCCTCTCTGCTCAATCATTTCCCTGACTTCGTACACGCTGCTTTTATCCGCAATTTCAAATTGTCCTTCCTCTGCGGCAGCAAGCGAATATCCTCCCACTTGAGTGCGTGACCCTGCGGACATGCGCGTAACGCCGAGTCCGATAAGGTTTCGTCGCAATGCGCTATTTTCACGCGTGGAAATCGTAATCCCTGCGTGCGGAAGAAACAGGCGCGTTGCAACTATTGACTGAACCAGTTCCTGATCTGTCAGCGGATGTTCACATACAAAATCGCCAGCCTGTGGCTGTATACGAGGAAAGGAAACTCCCAGCTCAATTTCAGGGTAATTATTTTGCAGCCAATGTCCGTGTAATCCAGTAAAGAACACATCTTTTTGAAACTCTCCAAGACCTAGCAGTGCTCCGATATTTACTTGACGCATTCGCGCTTCTGCCGCACGTTGCGGAGTATCAAGGCGAAAGAGATAATCGCTTTTTGGGCCATCTATGTGCATCGTGCTATATAAATTTTTATCATAAGTTTCCTGATAAACTGCAATACCGTCCACGCCATATTCGATAAGTGAGGCATACTCATCTTTTTCAAGCGGGTATATTTCAATGCTAACGGAGGCAAAGTGCTGGTTTAGCGTTTGGATACATTCTTTTATATAGGAAACAGACGATACGATTCTTGATTCTCCGGTCAAAAGAAGGACGTTCCTAATGCCGCTACTGGCTATCTCTTCCGCCTCCATCTTTACTTTTCTCACTGGAAGTTTTCTTCTCTGCATAGGGTTTGAATGTCTGAAACCACAGTAAAGGCATTCATTTTCGCAGTAATTTGAAATATAAAGCGGGGTATACAGGGAAATCACCCTGCCGAAATGAGCTAAGGTACTTTTATGAGCTTTTTGCGCCAAAGGCTCAAGATATTCAACGGCGGAGGGAGAAAGCAAAGTAAGGAAATCAAACTCGTTGAGAGTTTCTTTTAACAATACGCGCTCTACATCTTCCTTGCGAACCCTTTCAAGGAAAGAAGGAAAATCAAAGTTGCTGAAACGAGCCAATTCGTTTGAAAATGTACCTTTCATATCACCTGAGAAAACCTGTAAGTGGTGAGGATGCTTCTGCTGTTTCTTTCGAGGCAGATATACCAGAGCAATAAGCAAGCCTTCCCGCTTCAATTGCCAGAGAAAATGCCCGAGCTGTTAAAACTGGGTTTTGAGCAGTTGCTACTGCGGTATTTACCAGTACAGCATCTGCACCAAGTTCCATCGCCTCCGCAGCGTGCGAAGGTCGTCCGATTCCAGCATCCACCACAACAGGTAAACTAATTTCCTCTACCAGTATTTTAATCAGTTCGCGCATACATACGCCTTTGTTGGTGCCGATAGGTGATCCCAAAGGCATGATTGAAGCGGCTCCAGCATCACACAAGCGTCTAGCATCAGCAAGATCAGGATTCATATAAGGCATGACTATAAAGCCCTCTTTTGCTAGTGCTTCCGTGGCGATGATCGTCTGGGCATTGTCTGGAAGAAGGTATTTATTGTCCGAGATAACTTCTATTTTAATCCAGTCTCCGCATCCTGCTGCGCGGGCGATCCGGGCAATGCGTATTGCTTCATCGGCATTACGTGCACCGGATGTGTTTGGCATGGTGATACATTCTTTTGGAAGATACTCAAGTATATTATCGTCATGTGAAGACTGCGTATCAATGCGGCGCAGTGCTACGGTGACAATATGAGCGCGTGAAGCGGTGATGGTATTTTTCATCAATAAGTGAGAAGCAAACTTGCCAGTACCTAGCAAAAAACGATTTTTTATCGTATGTCCAGCAATGATAAAAGGGTCTTCCATATTTACCCTCCCCCTACAAAAGACAAAATTTCAAGCACATCATTTTCCTTAATCGCCGTTTCCGTCCATTTATCCCGAGCAAGGATAACTCCATTATGTTCCACAACCACTGTTTCCGGACGCAGTTTACGCAATGAAATCAATGCTGCAACAGTCGTCAGGGAAGCAAAAGGCTGATTATCACCGTTAATTCGCACACACATAAACTTCCTCCAAATAAAAAACCCATACATCGCGCACAAGGGTTTATATCCATCTATTTTTTCCATCCTGTCAAGGAGATAGTCTATTTTATGGATAGGTTTAAATGGGGTTAGCTTCTCTTCGTACTTTCTTAATTCTTTACATGCGACAATAAAGAATAGGACAGGGGAGCAGAAGAATCCCTTTTGTTTTGTATGGGAGCTATAACGTCTTTTAGAAAAGGGACATGCCCGTGATAAGTGCTGTTTCCAGTGTATCGGCTGCATCTAGTACCTACGAAGCTACTTCCGCTGCATTGGCGGAAAGTGCTCTTGGCTCATTACTGGAATCGCCGGAACTGCTGCAATCGCTGGCTTCCCGGTCGTTTAAATACTTGCCCCCTTCATATACGATGGTTTTGTCCACATTGTGGGGACTGATTAATGTCAACGAAAACAGCACTCTCGTTCAATCGGATGTGGAGCGTGCCGTTCGTGAAGTTGGTGGTAGTGCAGCTGATGGCATGGCTCTTTGGTCTCAGATGGACCCGGAATATGAAGGTGTAATCAGTGCAGGGGATTTTGCCCAAAACGAATATCTGACGAAAACCATCACGGAAATGTTAGAAACAGTGCAGGAAAATGTAGATCAAGCACGGGAGGAAGAAATGGCTAAGTCAGCTACTAGCAATAGCCTGCTGGATTATGCAGCACCCGGCGGTGCAAGCGGCTCTATTCTTGATCTTTTTGCCTGAGTTTCATTTTATAGATTTTTGAGGAACCTTATTCAGTAATAAAAGAATAAGGAAAATTATTTATATGTTTTTGATAAAAAGAGCGTTTGCCGATGTTCAGCGTTTACTGATATTTTAAGGAACATTTTGGCGGAGGTTTTTTATATGAAGTGTCTGATCGGGCTTGGCTCGAATCTTGGAGATCGTCTTGAAAATCTTGAAGGCGCAGTGCAGCGGCTTTGTCTTCTTGCGTCGACATCACATATTAGCGCATCACCTGTCTATGAAACGGCGGCACTCGTTCCAAACGGTGCGCCCGACACATGGCATATTCCCTTTCTCAACGCCGTTATTGAATTCGAATGGGAAGGATCGTGCGAAGACCTTCTCACGGAAACAAAAAAAATTGAGTCTTTTATGGGGCGTGTTTCGGCGGAACGCTGGGCACCTCGGCTGATCGACTTGGATATCCTGCTTTTCGGCGATGCGAAAATCAACACAGACTCTCTGACAGTGCCTCATCCGGGCATTTGGGATAGAGATTTCGTTCTTGCTCCGCTTCGGGATATAGCTCCGACCCTGCGTCTTCCAGAGAAAACCGAAACAGTTTTTTCACGGGCAAGAAATCTTTGCAGAGACTTGCCATTGTGGATGGGGATTTTAAATTTGACTCCGGATTCTTTTTCGGACGGAGGTGATCTTGCCGATCTTAAGTCACTCAAGCAAAAAGTAGAGACATTTGAACAAGCGGGAGTTTCCATTTTCGACATTGGCGCAGAATCAACACGTCCGGGTGCAGGAAATGTTTCATCCTCTGATGAATGGATGCGTTTGCATCCCACCCTTGAATTCTTAAAGGAACGATACCAAAACAAGTTTTTCCGTCCTCGGATCAGCGTTGACACCCGCCGGAGCTATATTGCCGAAAAAGCCCTTGAATACGGGGTGGACTGCATCAATGACGTTAGCGGACTTTCCGATCCTGCCATGCTACAGCTTCTCAAAAAAAACTCCTGCGACATCGTCTTAATGCATAGCCTGTCCATTCCCGCTGACAGAAATGTCACGCTCTCCGAAGACTGTGATGTCGTAGAAATAGTAAAAACATGGGCAGAACGCAAGATCGTAGAACTAACCGACATCGGAATCGATCCAGCCCGTATTATCTTTGATCCGGGTATCGGTTTTGGCAAGACATCCCAACAGTCTCTTGCTCTGCTTCAGGGAGCGGAGGCATTTCTCACGCTTCCGGTGCGGATTCTAATCGGTCACTCGCGCAAGTCGTTTATTAATTCGTGGGGTGAACGAATGGCTAAAGATCGGGACTGGGAGAGCGTCGGTATTTCTCTGCGAATGTCCATGCTCGGAATAAACATCCTTCGGGTTCATGAACCACAGTTTCATATCAGAGCGCACCGAGCCTTTCAGGGAGTACGTTCATGGAAAACCTGAGCATCTGCCCAATCAGCACACAAATTTTCCGGCGTGGCGAAAGTCTCGCCGAATTCGTTGTCGAAAATGTACCTGACTCCTGCATTCAGGAGAAGATGATTTTAGCGGTTACATCCAAGATCGTAAGTCTTGCAGAAAATCGCCTCATTTCCCGTGAGGAAATAGACAAAGAGTCCCTTGTCCGGCGCGAAGCTGATGTATTTCTGGCTGAGGTTGGACATGGATGCTTTCTGACGATTAAAGACGGTCTTTTAATCCCTTCCGCCGGTATAGATGAATCGAACTCTGAAACAGGCGGCTTTATCCTTTACCCCGCCGATCCTTTTGCCAGCGCGAAAAAACTATGGAGCGGACTTAAAGAAGCATGGGGACTTCGTGAGATGGGGATACTTATAACAGATTCGCATATCACACCACTGCGACGTGGGGTTACAGGAGTTAGCCTATCGCATTGGGGATTCGAGGCCATAAGAAAATTGGTTGGTACGGAAGATCTATTCGGGCGCAAACTCAATATGACGAACATGAACGTAGCCGATGGTCTCGCGGCCTCCGCCGTAATGATGATGGGTGAAGGAAATGATACGCGACCTCTAGCAGTTATTTCCAACGCTCCAGTAGTTTTTTGCAAAGAAAACAGCCCGGAAGAAACCAAAATGCCTCTAAAAGAAGACCTATATTATTCGTTCTTCAAAGGAGTTC
>JAGLRU010000177.1 GCA_023136145.1 Alphaproteobacteria bacterium | reverse complement strand
TAGGTACGACCGGCTCCGGTAAAACCGTCACGGTCTGCAATATCGTGGAAAGCGCTGTCAATCGTGGGGTGCCGCTTATATACATCGACGGCAAGGGAGACTATGACCTCGCCCGACGTGTCGAAAAATATGGTGAGGAAAAGGATAGACCTGTCTCCGTTTTCTCCATGCGCGGCAAGAGTGTAAAGTATAACCCTCTCGCTACTGGCGGCTTTACCTCAAAAAAAGACCGCATCATAGAACTGCGAGACTGGAGCGAGGAACACTATAAAAAACTGGCTGAGGGTTATCTGCAATCAGTTTTCAAGGTCATGGAAGCCTGCAAAATTCCCTGCAATATGATCTCTCTGGCCGAAAACCTCGACTTGAAAAAACTGAAGGCTCTTGTGCGCGAGAATGAGAAAAACATTCCAAACGCGCAAAGCCTTATGAACGAATTGAATAATCAGAAAGCTGCTGCTGATAACATAGAAAGTCTGATGGCTGAAATCCGAAACTTTACAGCATCGGAGATAGGTTCTTTGTTCAAGATAGAGGAAGAAAAGCCGGTTCTCACTCTTGCTCAGGTGATTGAAACTAACGGCATTGCGTATTTTTGCCTGCCAGCCTTGGAATTTCCGTCCATGTCGCAAACCTTGGGACGGCTTATTATCAACGACTTGAAGGCGACGATGGCGCAGGAGCTTATGAAGGGAAACCATAAGAAAGTATATGTCGTCTTTGACGAATTCTCCATTTTCGCCGGTGAGCAAGTTCTGAACGTCATCAACATGGGTCGCAGCGCCGGTATCCATGCCGTCCTGTCCACCCAAAGCCTTTCCGACATTGCTTCTGGTCGTAAGGAAAATGCCGATCACTTCATCAATCAGGTCGTTGCTAACTGCAACAACTTTATCCTGCATCGCCAGAATTCGGCGGAAGATGCCGAACAACTAGCCGCCATGATAGGCACAAGAAAAACACTTGAATACACCGCTCAAGTCAACCAGATAGGCTCAGCTAACATGGGAACGGTGCGTAGCACACGCGGTTTCGTTGCGCATCCGGATGAAATTAAATCTCTCAAAACAGGCGAAGCTTTTTTCTTTTCCAAGGAAAGCAATAAAATCAGCCGCATCAAAACGCGAAATAGCAGGATTTAATTCTCCTTAGCTACTTTAGCCTCAAGTTTTTTTGAAAATTATTTTTTCGCAAATTCTCAGTGTACGCAGCCTAGATACCATCTTTCCGCCTGCCTCAGGAAAGAGGGCAGTGCCCTTGGAGACTTGCTTGCGAAAAGGACTATGACCGTTAGGCAAAGACTTCTCCAGATTGTTCATAGAAATTTCTTTCTTTAAACTTATTTGTTTTGAGCTTTATTCTTAAGGTTTTTTCTCTTCGGGTATGATGTTCTCACGTTCTAAAACCATGCGTATCTCTTCAAAGACAGCACTTATATTTCCTTTAGGGAATCGAATTTGACCTAGACCTTGAATATTGCTAAATTCTTTGCACCCTTTTTCTAGAATAACAATTGCCTTCGTAAAACCCAACTTACCTTGAAAAAGACCGGATTCGTGAACGACATTCATGCGGGCATGGAAGTTACCATCTGCTTGTTCATCCTCTGCAGTCATAACCAAGAAGGCAATAGCGGCAGAATCCAGCATTTCTGAAAGACGGGCAATATTAGTTACTCCAGCCACCGGTATACGGTTAAATTCATCATAGGGTAAATTAAGACGATCTTTCACAAAGTCCTTCAAATCACGCCAAGCATGAGACTTGCCATGTCCTATAAAAATATTGGTTCCTATCATTTCAGACTTTTTTGTTTTACGCTTTATCCGAGTGATATGAGACCCGGCTTTCCGAGCTACCTTACTTAATGCAGCACATGCCTTTGCTGATTGTTCTAAAGAAAGCGCCTCCGCCAGTACCTCCATATGTGGGGGGACTTGTTCTCCCTGAGTGGCTGCGGTGCTATCGCGGGTCAAACGCTGTCTTGAAGGCAAAATTCTTCTAATAATCTCTCCCTTTGATAAGTATCCTATCTCTTCCGCCGCTTCTTTTTTGAGTTTTTCTATAAAAATGTCCTCATTCTCGGAAAACTCGTTCAAAAGAATAGAAACGACCTCTGCTTGTTCAATATCAAACAACTTCTTGGCTTCTTCTGATGCGATTTCTGCTTGAGCTAAATTAGGATTTTCAGCGAGTTTATGGACGGCCTCTTTCACGTCGTCTGAGTTCCATTTCTGCCAGTCTCCCGCAGTTTTTCTTGAAAAACTATCCATCAGCCCCCATTCAGGACTAAAATTGGCACCTGCTGGTGGAGTTTGTAAACCGTCATAATATACAAGAGCATGGTAACCAAGATTAGAACCGCACCATGCTTTCCCCACTTTTTCGGCAGCTTGCTCTAGCTTGGATAAGCTATCCTCAATATCAGACGTTTTGCTTTTTTCAACAAACGCATCGAGTTTGTCCGCAATGGCAAGAAGTTCTGTTGCTGCATTTGTCATGTTCTTACTCTCCAATTTTTTTGTTACCATAGCATAGCGCGTCTTTAAGTAGAATAAAGACTTCAATGGTAGCCAATTTTTACGCCGTCATTTTTTCCGGCAATTCCCGTACTTTGATAAACGAATACCCCTTCGCTGCTTTCTGGATAGCATGAACAACCGACTTCTGGTCGGTAAAATACCAGACCTCCTTTACGGAGAGATCACCGCCATAGGTATCTATGATGTCCACGATCCGTGCACGAGACTTAACAGAAAGTTCCAGTTCGACGGCGATGGGTTTATCATCGCCGACATGCAAATATCCATCTGCGATATGTCCTGATTGGCCTGCGCCACTCAGTCCCTCGTTATGCCGAATACGTCTATCCGGAGTGAAAGTACCTCCTGTCTCTGTTTCCAGAGACAGGGCAAGATCGACCAGCATGAAGTCATGCCGGAAAGTACCAAGGGTAATGTACCGCATAGGAGCCAACGCATCTGCGCTGGCCAAGATACCTTTTTTGGTAACTTTATGAATCCTGGATTGTCCGTGGAGAATCCGTTCCCTGGCTAGGTACCCGTATTCCACTAATTTCTTCATCCTACCGTATGCAACGGATGAACCCACGCCCATGAATCTTTGTATTTGATCCACGCTCGCAAAACCGAACCCGTTTATCCATTGTAAAACTTTTGCATCTCTTTTTTGAAAGATCATCTTGTTTTCCCTTCTTATTATTTTTTTATCTTTCTTCTTTCTTTTCCTTAATTTCTAAAAAATCAAACAACATCTCTTTCTTTTCACCATCCATCATGTGTCCATCACTTTACCTGTCACCCCTCCCTGACCTCA
>JAGLRU010000176.1 GCA_023136145.1 Alphaproteobacteria bacterium | reverse complement strand
CTCTTATTTGGAATGACTATAGCTGCCGGAAAGACCGATAAAACAGGGGTCTATAAATTTAGCGGTGCCCTTATAAAAGGATCCGCAGGCCTAAGCCCCATGTTGGTGACGGCCGAACAGAAAAATGATTGGGACAGCTCCTAAAAATATATTGGAGAAACATGGTCACGTCCTTTTGCCGTTACCGCCTTACTCTCCAGATTTTAACCCCATAGAAAAAACTTTTGGCGTTCTAAAAAGAAGAAGACAGTTTCTACCGGACGGCTCTAATATTAAAAGCTTGTTTGTCTGCAGTTCTTATTTGGAATGACTATAAAGCCCGCAATTCAAGCTTCAAAATGCAAAAATGTTCATCTTGCAGCAATTAAAAAGAACAATATGCATGGCAAAAATCGTGGTCTTGATTGACAGATAAAATCATTAAACACAAAGTCGGATTGTTGAATCTGGCTGAAGAGTTGGGCAATGTGTCCAAAGCCTGCCAGATGATGGGCTTGTCGCGTGGCACATTTTATCGTTATAAGGACGCTGTGGAGAGCGGCGGGGTAAAGGTTTTGCTTGAGCGTACGCGCCGAAAGCCCAACCTTGCTAACTGTGTTGATGAAGCAACCGAGATTGTCGTTAAAATCTCTGTGCTTGAGTATCCCTCCTATGGCCAGACCAGAACATCAAACGAGCTTCGGAAGCAAGGGATATTCGTCTCACTTTCTGGCGTGCGCTTGATTTGGCTGCGTCATGGTCTGGAGAATTTTAAGCTTCGCCTGAAAGCTCTGGAAGCTAAAATAGCTAATGAAAACGGCATTATTCTAACTGAGGCATAGGTGCAGGCTCTGGAGAAGAAAAAGTATGATGATGTGGTGGCTTACGGCGAGATTGAGAGCGCCCATCCGGGCTATCCACGTTTTATGTCGGTATGCTCAAAGGTGTGGGGCGTGTGTATCAGCAAACTTATGTGGACATCTATTTCAGGGTGCCATGGCTAAGCTCTACACAACCAAAACACCAATTACGGCAGCCGATATTCTTAATGATAAAGTGCTGCCGTTCTTTGAAAGCCATGCGCTGCTGGTGCTGCGCATTTTATAGTACTTCGTATTAAGAATCAAACATGATATAGTCTTTCTATGACTTATCAAAC
>JAGLRU010000175.1 GCA_023136145.1 Alphaproteobacteria bacterium | reverse complement strand
TATCACTAAGGCGAATATTGTAATGCTCTGCCACTTTGCGCTGTATATCATCAACAGACACGCGGCGGTCATTCGCCCTCAGAAGGTCCTGCAAAAGATCCTGCGCACCATCTATAGTGACGGAGCTTCCTGTCAGCTCGAAATGAGCGATGATTCGGTTGAGAGCACCTTCCAGCTCGCGCACGTTGGAAGTAATCTTGTGAGCCAAAAATTCCAAAATATTCTGAGGAATTTCACGTTTCAGCATCTCACGCTTCTGCTCCAGAATGCCTAAGCGAAGTTCATAAGTAGTCGGGTGAAGATCAGCCACCAACCCCCAGCCAAGACGAGAGCGCAAACGCTCTTTCATATCATCAAGATCGGAGGGGGACTTATCCGCCGAAACAATAACTTGCTTATTCTGGTCGATCAAGGCGTTGAAGGTGTGGAAAAATTCCTCCTGCGTCGATTCTTTGCCGCAGATAAACTGAATATCATCAATCATCAACACATCAACGGAGCGAAACTGCTCCTTGAACGACATCGTATCCTTAAAACGCAAAGCACGGACAAACTGATACATGAATTTTTCGGCGGACATGTAGAGCACCTTACGCTGCGGCGTGCGTTCGCGAATCGCCCATGCAAGAGCATGCATTAAATGAGTTTTTCCGAGACCAACGCCCCCGTAGAGAAACAACGGATTAAACGCAACGGTATCACTATCAGCAACACGACGCGCAGCGGCGTGCGCCAATTCATTTGGCTTGCCTACGATAAAATTGTCAAAGGTAAAACGAACATCAAGGGGAGACGACAGGTCGTCTGTGATCGTCTGCGCTTCATCCTGCTGCTCCTGAGAATGAGTTAATAAAGCCTCACTATCCTCCTTCACCTCAGCCGGACGAGCCGATATAGCAATGTCAACGCGAGCAATGATACCAAAATTTTGCGCCCACAAATAACGAATACGATCCGAATAATGGGACCGAACCCAGTCACGCATAAAGCGAGTAGCAACAGATAGCTCAAGAACACCATTGTTAAAGCTTTTCGGCTCAATAGGATCAATCCAGCTTTTAAAAGCTGCTGTACCGAACTCTTTCTGAAGCAAAGATTTGATCTGCTCCCAACGAAGAATAAGTGGTGACGGAATTTCCGTCTGTGGTATCTGCAAGGCGGAGGCGGCGTTCCCTTGTTCGAGCATTTTTTATATCCCCTAGTGCAAGCGTTGTCTCAACCTCACGATCTAAAGGACACCCGCCAGAAGCTCCCTATCGGAAATTCCTCCGAACGAGCTTTCTCAATTTTAAGTCCTCATCGTGATACAAAGTAGAGACTATAGCCCAACAAAACGAGTCGCAAGAAGAGATTGTGGATAAAATCCAAAAAGAAATAAACAAACTGAATCAGGAATTTTTGTTTCGCGAAAATTATAGCTGCTTAAAAAAACATCCTTCCGCGTGTAGCGGAAAATCTAAGTATTCTTCAACCATTTGCGCTCTGTTCATGAAGTATAATGTATGAGTTGTTGCTCAACATCAATTTTTTTAATGTTCGAGCAGCTAAGATGTTGCAGATAAAACCAACTACCATTAGACCAAAAATAACATAAATGATAGCAGCGTAAGCTTCGGGAATTGTAGCACCATCTGCTAATTGATATTTACGGATAATATCAAACATCTTTGGGCCTAAAATACCAGCAACGCTCCATGCTGTAAGGATGCGTCCGTAAATAGGTCCTAGATACTCCATACCAAAGATGCCTTTGAGATAAACAGGGATGGTTGAGAATGATCCTCCATACATGCTTATAATAAGTACACAAGCACCCATAAAATAAATGTGGTTTGTTGCTCCAAAGGTGTTCAAGCTTAAATATAGAAATCCACCAAAAAGAAAGAAGATGCTGAAGGTGAGCGGGCATCCCAGTTTATCAGATGCGGCAGACCACGCAAAGCGCCCTGCCATGTTGCCAACACTAATGAGAGCAACAAATAATGCAGCAATTTCTGGAGTTACTTTATCAGAGAAAAGTTCTTGTACCATGGGAGAGGCCTGATAGATAAGCCCTATACCAGCTGTTACATTTAAACACACTACCAACCACAAGAAATAGAAAGTGGGCGTTTTCATCGCTTCTTCAACAGTTTTAGATTTCTTTTTTTCTATGATTGCAGCGTTTCTATCTTTTTGATTTTTAATGTGGGGCGGGTGCCAATCTTTAGCTGGGATGCGTACAATAAAGGACGATATGAGCATACATATTAAATATATAATACCCATTGAAACAAATGTTTCAAAAAGGCCATTTGATATTTGAGTCTTATAAACATTCATTAGACTTAATGAAAGAGGGGCTGCGACTAAAGCACCACCACCAAAGCCCATGATGGCAAGGCCTGTGGCCATACCCGGACGGTCAGGAAACCAACGCATTAACATGGTGACAGGAGCTACATAGCCAAGCCCCAAACCTATCCCGCCAATAACGCCATAACCGATATACAATAAAGCTAGAATGTGCAAATAAATTCCCAATGCAGAAATAAAAAATCCACCGCTAAAACAAAGTGCAGCTAAAAACATAATTTTTCGAGGACCTTGTTGTTCCGCCCATTTGCCAGCAAAAGCTGCTGTTAAGCCTAAAAACAAAATGGAGATGGAAAAGATCCAACCGATATCTTCTTGTGCCCAATCAGTAGGAGCTGATTGAGTGATACCTATAACTTGAGTAAGAGGAAGTTTAAATACACTAAATGCATAAACTTGGCCGATAGGTATATGAATACCAAGAGCAGCAGGGACAGCTAACCAGCGATTAAAACCTGTTTTTGCTATAGTTTGATTTTTGGAGAGAAAAGACATGGTTTATCTTGTTTTTATTTAGATTTTCCTTGATATAAGTCTTTAAGCAAAAAGATACATATCTCTGCATTACGTTTTCAATGCTTTGTAAAGCATCTTACGTTTTTTATATGCTTTATGATTTAATGTCAAAAAAATGCCGCGTAAAAATTTCACGCACCGTTTTGATCTTATAATTTTTAGGAATCAGAAATAAGAAATAAGAAATCAGGAATCAGAAATTTTTTCTTTGATCGCCTTGATTCGTGCAGAAAGACGCGACAGCTTACGTGAGGCATTTTTCTTGTGAACAAGACCCTTGTCTGCACTACGGTGAATGGCAGGTTGCGCCGCTTTCAAGGCAGCAGTAGCTATCTGATAATCTCCCGCTACAATTGCTTCTTCCACCTTACGGATGGATGTACGCGTTGCGGATATACGATTCTTATTCAATATCTTCCGACGTTCATTTCGGCGGATCCTGACTTTAGCGGACTTGTGCATGGCCATTGTCTGTTTTCACTCTTCCTTAGAATATTAAACTCTTTCCCAACCGACACTTAACCGACTCATACGGACTTAATGACGCTCAACAGGGATCGTGATGTTTTTAAAGGTCTTTTCGGGTAAAGTCAAGTGCCATGCAGATAAACCGACACATTCATCCTCCGTCTCATAAATTCCCTCCACTGAATGGAGCAAGGCTGAAATGAACAACCGTTATATTCTCTTTTCGTTCGCTGCTAATTTTCAATATCTCATTATCACGGATAAATCCAGAAGATGAAATAGGTTCCCAACCAAGAGCAGGAAGGGCATCAGCGTAAAACTCACTGACAGCCGCCACATTTGCCTTAATTTCCGCGCTTGTTTCAACGATTCGACCGCCCGGAGCATCGAAAACGATGGAATCTTCCGTTTTTTCGATCATCTTCGGCATCAACGGCAAATCATCAATAACACCAGAATAACCCACCTGCCCTGCAAAAGCAGAGAAACTGATAAGAAAGAATAGCCCACAAACGGACAAAATCATTTTCATAGACAAATTTTAAGGTCAAAACCCGTTTATCTCAAGCTTTTTTATAGCTCCATATTTGACTTTTAAAATAAGCAAGTCTACAAAATATAAGCAGGGAGCGTCCCTTTATGAAGTTATCTGACATCGGCGAATTCGGCCTTATCGACAGATTTTCCAAAGATTTTCTCAAGAATTTGCCAAAGGACATCACCGGCATCGGAGATGACGCTGCCGTCATTCCTTGGAATCAAAAACAGTCGCTTCTTGTAACGACGGATATGCTCATTGAAGAAAGTCATTTTATAAAAAGCACCATTTCACCGGAGGAACTGGGGCACAAATCGCTTGCCGTCAACCTAAGCGATATTGCGGCAATGGGTGGAACGCCAACCTTCGCTTTCCTATCTCTGGGGCTAACGCCTGATCTGACCGTCGAATGGGTTGACCGCTTTTTCAAAGGGTTCCAAAGTCTAGCAGAGAAATACTCCGTTCGTCTTCTCGGAGGGGATACGACGAAATCAAAAGAAAGCATCATTATCAACGTAACGGTACTTGGAAATATTCAAAACAAACATATCAAATTCAGATCCAATGCAAGCCTTGGCGATCTGGTTTGCGTAACAGGAAAGCTTGGCGATTCCGGCGCGGGACTAAAATTTCTGCTGGAACAAAAACCCCTAAGCCAAACAGCAAAACGACTTATTCGCCACCATCATCAGCCTGAACCGCATATTTCGGAAGGCCAATGGCTCGGACGAAAAAGCGGAGTTCACGCCATGATGGATATTTCTGATGGTATCGGCTCGGACGCAAAGCATCTTATCAAAAGCTCCGAATGCGGGATTGATATTTATCTGGATCGACTGCCCCTATCAGAAGACCTAAAGAGCGTGTGCGCCACTCATAAATGGAATGCGTATAAACTGGCATCTTCCGGCGGAGAGGATTATTGCCTTCTTCTCACTGTGGATCCAAAAGCATTCGCAAAACTTTCTGCAGATTTCCTTGCAACGTTCCACCGCCCACTTTTCATGATCGGAGAAGTCACCGGAAATATCGGCATACTCAACTATTCACTTCATGAAAAGCCGTACACATTTGAAAACAGCGGATGGGATCATTTTAAAAAACATTGAAAAAGGTCATTTAGAGATCCCCGGTGTTTCTGCCTTAACTGATGTTTTACTACCTTTTTTATTATCCATTCCGGGGTTCATGCCACTTTTGAGCCATGCAACAGCCTCCTTAAGAGGATCGTCCGTCCTGACATCAGGCTGAATAGATGCGCCATCACCAACAGTCTTATCACGGTTCCTCATAACGTTTTGACAAACGCATATCTGCATTTTCCCGTCCGCCGTCAGGTCAAAAAGATTATTACCGCTCGTCATTCCACCTGTCGGCGCACCGAAGCTTTTGGTGTTCTCACGCCCCCGAAAACTCAATGCCACATATTCAAGAGCACTCACCGTATTCGGGCCGTAAAGCATGGCAACAGGAATATCAACGTGCGGGAAGTTATCAGGATTCTTTTCGTCTATCCTATCCCACTCCTTGGCTGGCATACCAGGATTGTTGATATTGGTTCCAGATGCTTCCGGCCATTTTGGTCCTAAAAAATACACCAGAGGATCCGATCCTAAAAGCGAACTAAGTCCACGCACCATAGGACCGGGATCTCCGCCGTTGACATCCTTTGTCAAATCAACAATAACGCCACGAATTCCGGGAGTATTTAAAAGAGCGTCTCGAAGAATGTTTTGATACCGCGTTCTCTCCTTATCCGTGCGCACGGAAGGATTAAAACTGTGCAAAATGAGGTGAAGAATCCCATTTTCCAAGATCTCGACCTCCGGCTCTTTCTGATCATGAATTTCTTTTGCCTTCTCTTTCACCGTCCCTTTTGGCTCTATGCGATAGTAATGTCCGTCAGAGTCTTTCCTAATTCCAAAATGAAATATGCCACTGTGATTGTCCTCCAGCTTGGCAATCGCGCGATTGACCACTTCACAAAACTTGCCTTCAATTTCTGCGTCCGCGTTTTTTAGAAACCTACTTTCGGTGTCCAGCCCTGAT
>JAGLRU010000174.1 GCA_023136145.1 Alphaproteobacteria bacterium | reverse complement strand
GATTTCCAGCCGGAAAAGGACGGCTCCGAGCTGTCTGTCCGGCCTCTGTCACTGGAAGAATTTATCGGTCAGAAAAAAACACGCGAAAATTTAAGAGTTTTTATCGATGCAGCAAAAACGCGAAGTGAACCATTGGATCATGTTTTATTGTTCGGACCTCCCGGACTTGGTAAAACTACGCTGGCGCAGATTATCAGTCGCGAGATGGGTGTTGGTTTCCGCGCTACTTCCGGTCCTGTTATTTCAAAGGCGGGTGACCTTGCTGCGATTTTGACTAATCTTCAGCCGCATGATGTATTGTTTATCGACGAAATTCACAGGCTTAATTCGGCGGTGGAGGAAATCCTATATCCTGCGATGGAGGATAGGAAGCTTGACCTGATTATTGGGGAAGGTCCTTCGGCGCGGTCGGTGCGGATTGATTTGCCTCCCTTTACGCTGGTGGCGGCGACTACTAGGTCAGGGCTGATTACGCGACCTTTGCGTGAGCGTTTTGGTATCCCAATTCGGCTGGAGTTTTATAAATCGGAGGAGCTTGCGTTGATAGTCTCCCGTAATGCTGGAATTATCGATATGGATATTACGCCCGAAGGAGCTTTTGAGATTGCGCGGCGGTCGCGTGGTACTCCGCGTATAGCAGGTCGTTTGACCCGCCGTGTTCGTGATTTTGCGGCGGTTGATAAGGTAAAGAAGGTAGATGCCGGAATCGCCGATTCCGCGCTGCTTAAGCTGGAAGTTGATAAGCAGGGGCTTGATTCGATGGATCGCAGTTATATGCGCTGTATTGCTGATAATTATGGCGGCAACCCTGCTGGAATCGAAACGATTTCTGCGTCTCTGTCGGAACAGCGTGATGTGCTGGAGGAAGTCGTTGAGCCGTATCTAATTCAGTGCGGTTTAATTATCCGCACGCCCAGAGGTCGGATGATTTCAAATGCCGGATATAAATATATGGGTCTTCCTCTACCGCAGAACGGCGAAAACCGGCAAATGGTGCTTGGGATGGAAACGGATGGAGATTGAAGGCTATGGCAGATCATCAACTCAAAGCTCGCGTTTACTTTGAGGATACCGATGCAGGCGGGATCGCGTATTACGCGAGTTATTTGCGTTTTGCCGAGCGTGGACGGACAGAGATGATGCGAGAGGCTGGATTTGAACATGCGAAGCTTTTCAAGGAAACGGGCATTTGTTTTGCTGTCGTTTCCATGCAAATCGATTATAATGCTCCTGCCAGACTGGATGATCTTTTGGTGGTTAGATC
>JAGLRU010000173.1 GCA_023136145.1 Alphaproteobacteria bacterium | reverse complement strand
GTTGAGGAATTAGTAATGTCTTATTATTAAACGAAAGTACTATAGTAAGTCTAATTTTGGCGAGCCCCCAAAAACCCTTGATGCCGTTTACATGATTTTTTCCGCGCACAAATTCATTCTTTCCGTGGTCAACGCGGAAGTGTCCGTAGCCGATATCAATCAGCCCGTTGTATCCACGCCAACCGTCGGAATTAATCACCGTTTTTGGTGCGACCTTACCGCGTGTGTTTTGAGCAGTCTGGCACGATTTCGGTGTACACATTTCCGGCTCGTTCGTAGATGCCGAAAACTGGCGTCTTCCCATACGCGCTGACGCGCTTTTTAGACCCCCCGCGCAAGGCGGTGGTGACAAAAAGAAAAAATCCCCATAGATAGACACAGATGAACACGGATAAAAAAGAAATCCGTGTTCATCCGTGAAAAAAAATGCTTGCCTTGCGTTTGTTTATGTCGGCTTTCGCTTTGTATGACGAGGGTGCATTAAAACATATCGTCATGCCCGCCTTGTGCGGGCATCCGGAAGGCAGTCCTGCCGTCATTATGAGTCTTTTGTGACTCTTTTTTCATCATAAGACATGTAGACGCGCTTCCAAACTCCCGCGCAAGGCGGGCATGACAGTTGCATTAAAATAATCCGTCATTCCGGCGAAGGCCGGAATCTCTCTTCCTTAATGCTGCAGCGAGATACTGGCCTTCGCCAGTATGACGAGAGTGTATGGATAATCCTTACGCCGCGCAGCAGGAATCCGTGCAGCAGGGATTTCTGTCTTCGACTTTGTTTGGTTCAAAAGCTTTGTCAAGCGGCGTTTTCGTGATGTGGTTTGCATAATTTGTGATTACTGCTACGGATAGGTTTAAAAGAACTTCCATTGCTTGAGCTTTCGTGTAACCAGCTTCTGTGAAGGCAGCGAGATCATTTTCGTCTATCCATCCCATTTTTTTCAACATGTTTTGGGAGAAAGTGCGTAGTGCTTCCAGTTTCGGGTCGTTCAATGGTGTGTCATTACACAGGCAATCCAGCACATCGTTGGAAACACCGTTTTTTCCCGCCATCGTCTTATGTGCAGCAAGACAGTAGGTGCAATTATTCATAGAGCTGATTGTCATTTGCACGACTTCAACCTCAGTTGGTGAAAGGCTACATGTTGCAGCGGCGGTGGAAAGCTCACTAAAACCTTTTAGTAGGGCAGGGGATTCTGCCATTTCAGCCATTATATTTGGTACGAAACCAAGCTTGCACTCAATATTTTTCAGAATTACTTTAGAATTTTCCGGAGCAGTTTCAGCAGTGTGAATTGTAAATGCGGTCATAATCATTCTCCTTTGTAATAGTTGTTAAATGATCAAAAATCATAGATACTGATTAACGGGGATTGTAAATATCGGGGGATCAATGATCAATGAAGATGCTAACGCGTTTTTTATTTTCCAGCAAGCTTTAGTGTAAGTAAGCATAATGTTCTTGATGGAAATAGATCATTCTTTGTCTGATCGGGGGTGAAAATTATGCGTATTTTTAAAATCGCATCGCTTTTAGTGTTCTGCGTCTTTGTTCTTTTAACGGTGACGCAGGCGTTTGCGCAGCCTGCGCCGGATATTGGTTTATTAAAACCGCAGGGCAAGTGGAATGTCGGAATCGTCAAGGCGCAGGGTGAATCGTATTGCGTGATGACAAATATATTTGACGGGGAAGTAACGCTGGCATTCGCTCGCAATTTGGATGGCTACGGTTCTGTTGCAGTGGGTTTTCGTGGAAGTTTTTTCAAACAGGGATCAGAATACGAAGTCGTTTTGCAGGCAGATGACGCGAAGGCACGCAAGTTTGCAGGACGTGTAGATGGCGGGCATTCGGTTATCGTTCAGATCGGTATGGATGATGGTTTTTATTTATCACTGAAGGGTGACGGAAATTTGCGGGTAGGGTTGCCGGAGATGGATATGGCATTTGATCTCCGTGAATTTTCTACCTCTTATATTTCTCTGCTGGACTGTGCGGGCAAGCTTCGGCATAAGGGGCCTCGAACGGTGGCTATGCCTATTCCTCCAGTGGAAAAATCCACACTGAAATCGGTGAAAGAGAATGTGCGTCCGAAAAAGAACACGGGAAAAATAGCCAAGCTTGAACAGCGACAGCATGTTCTGATGCAACAGTTGATACAGCAAGGAAAAGCAGCTGTTTTGCTTGCGGAACAACGGCGAGCTATTCCACCAGCGACGAAGGATGGTTTGCGTGAACGTGAACTTGCTGCCCGCGCTGCACGGCTTTGGAAAGAGCGTGAGGATTTGCAGTCGCAACTGGCAGTCGTTCGCAAATCCATTCAGGAGAACGGGTTTGCGGTTTCTGAAAACAAGTCCCTCAAGGCTGAGTTGATCGCAAAACGGGTGCAGCTTGTCAAGTTGGGGAAACGGCAGGAGTTGAAAGTAACCGGCGGTGGTCTGACAGTGAAAGAGATGGAGCAGAAGCCGGATCGTAAAGGGATCGTCTCTCAAGTTGATATAGACGACATCATCTGGAATGACGTTCTACGGCCACAGGATGCGGTGGCGTTCAGCCCTCGTGAAAAGGAACTTTCCCGAAGCATTTTTGCGCTGCAAAAAGAACGTGATGCTGTGCGGGCGCAGCTTGAAATGGTTCGACAGTTTGCGGATGAGAGCAAATTTGTCGCCAGAGAAAATAACAGGCTTAGGACGGAGATCGTCAACCTTCAGTCGGAGATCGCTGTTTTGAAATCTGCAAAGGAATCGGTTGTTGATGGTTTACATGGGAGGCTAAGTCAGGCGCAACAGCATATATCAAGTCTTGCAAACCAGTTGACGTTTATGAGTCAGCAAAAAGAGCAATTGGAATTGAAGCTGGATGCATGGGATAGACAAGTCATCACTTTGCGATCTGTGATTGGCGCAAAGGATCGGGAATTGTTGGCGGCGGAAATATTCTCCACAGATAAAGATCGTCAGCTTTCTTCACTCCGGGCGGAACTCGTTGGACTAAAATCCGACCGTGATGAGATCATCTGGAAGCCACAGATGCAAGCGAGCAGCGGAAGGATTGGGGGATATGG
>JAGLRU010000172.1 GCA_023136145.1 Alphaproteobacteria bacterium | reverse complement strand
GTCAAGTGTGAGAATTAACGCGAATAGAATTCGATAATCAGGTTTGGCTCCATTCGCACGGGATACGGGACTTCTTCGAATTTCGGAGTGCGTACGAATTTACCTTTGCCTGCTTTATGATCGACTTCAAGAAAGCCCGGGATTTCACGATCCGTCGAAGTGGCACCCTGAATATAAAGAGGTAGTTGAAGCGATTTTTCGCGAACCTCAACTATATCGCCGTCTTTTACCGAGAAAGAAGGGATGTTTACGCGTTTGCCGTTGACCTTAATATGGCCGTGGTTGACGAACTGACGCGCTGCAAAAACAGTTGGAACAAATTTCATGCGATAGATCACTGCATCAAGACGACGTTCCAGCAATGCGACAAGATTGTGTCCGGAGTCTCCTGGGCGGCGAACCGCTTCCTCATAATAGCGGTAGAAACGACGCTCGCCAACATTGCCGTAATAACCGCGCAGCTTTTGCTTTGCTTGAAGCTGTGTGCCGTAATCTGTAGGTTTTTTGCGACTCTGGCCATGCTGGCCTGGGCCATATTCACGTTTATTGAATGGTGACTTGGCGCGTCCCCAAAGGTTGACTCCAAGGCGACGGTCGATTTTATGTTTGGCTTGTGGGCGTTTGGACATTATATGTTCCTCATTGTTATTGTCCCGGTAGTTCATTGGAATGACGGGGAATATGAGCATGACCAGCTCCTCCCACTTTCCCGGGAATGGCAGCAGTGTATAAGTGCTTTTGGAAGTTTGTCAATAGTGAATTATGGCATCGTGCGAAAAACAATGTTAAAAAAACACCCCCAAAAGATTCAGGGGTGTTTTCTTTTAATCAACTTAACTGGCAAGAATTACATACCAGGGCCTTTTGTTGGTGATTTTTTTGTTGGATTTTTCGTTGGTTTGTTGTCCATTGTTATCTCCTATTATTGAGTTTCTAGTGAATTGCTTGATGGTATGCTTTATCTGCGTGAGCACAAGGAAAAATAAAAATATTACTTATTTTCAGTCTGGCAAATGTGCATCTTAATCAGAGAGTTTTGGCGCAACATTCAGATAAATAAAGGCTTTTTTACCAAAAAGAAATTTCAATAAAAACTTAGGAATATATTTATCATAAGTAAAATATATTCAAAGTTTGAATTTTAGGTCACCTCTAAAAACCCCCTTTTGCGTCATTCCGGCAAAAGCTGGAATTTTCTTTATGCTCCAATGAGATACCTGCTTTCGCTGGTATGACGAGAGTGTATGGATAATTTTGAATTCAGCTATAATTAAGGCTTTTATAGATGGCTAGGAGCAGGTTGAAGTGCGGTTTTTTTACAGGGTAAAATTCGCGCTTGTCGATGCTATGTTGACAAAAGAAACAGACGAACAGTATGTTATCTTCATAAAGTGTAGTAAAAATGTCATGAAACGATGATTGGAGAAATATGTTCCAGGTGCGAATTTATGGTCGTGGAGGGCAAGTGGTAGTCACCGCTGCAGAGATGCTTTCCATCGCTGCTTTTGAGGAAGGTCGTTATGTCTTATCAGATTAAGAAATTCTATCAGACAGGCACTCTTACCGCCGGCAACAGACTTCTTCCTTCTGAAGATCACTGCGTACAGACCGATCCTAAGAGACATAATTCTCTGGACTCCGGTCATCGTGCTTGTCAAGGATGCGGGGAGGCACTCGGTACCCGCTATGCCATTGATGCTGCTATGAAAGCCACCAACGGCCAGCTGATCGTTGCCAATGCCACTGGTTGTCTGGAAGTTTTTTCCACGCCATACCCTGAGACTTCTTGGCGGGTTCCTTGGGTGCATTCGTTGTTCGGCAATACGGCGGCAGTGGCAACAGGGCTCGCGGCGGCAATGAGGGTAAAGGGCAAGTCTGATATCCGCGTGATTGCGCAGGGTGGAGATGGTGGAACAACAGATATAGGATTTGGTTGTTTGTCAGGTATGTTCGAGCGTAACGATGATGTGCTTTATATTTGCTACGACAATCAGGCTTATATGAACACTGGTATCCAGCGTTCGTCGGCAACTCCAGCAGCAGCGCGAACGGCGACGACTATGGCGGTCGGAGATTCGCCGGGCAATGCGTTCGGTCAGGGGAAGTTTTTACCGACGATTGCGATGGCGCACGGTATTCCTTATGTGGCGACTGCAACGGTGTCGGATTTGCACGATCTGGAAGCGAAAGTAAAACGTGCCATGGAAATTCGTGGAGCGCGCTACATTCATATTCTCGTTCCGTGTCCGCTTGGATGGGGAACAGCTTCGTGCGATACAATCCGTGTTGCGCGTATGGCAAAGGAAACGGGGATATTCCCCGTGTTTGAGGCCGAGAATGGGGAAGTCACCTCCGTTCTAAAGATTCGTAAGAAGCAGCCGATTGCAGCGTATTTAAAGATGCAAAAGCGTTATGTGCATTTGTTCAAGAAGTCTCCGAAGACGGACGTAATTGCGCAGTTGCAAGAGATAGCGGATGATAATATCAAGAAATACGGTCTTCTAGAGGAAAAGTGCTCATGAAAAAATCATTTGCAATTACGCTTGATCCCGGCACATCACTGGCAAATCATACTGGTTCGTGGCGTACTTCAAGACCTGTGTATACGAACTTTCTTCCGCCTTGCAACGCCGCCTGTCCTGCGGGGGAGGATATTCAGGGATGGCTGTTTCATGCCGAAATCGGTAATTACGAGAAGGCATGGCAGTCACTGGTAGAAAACAATCCAATACCTGCAATTATGGGGCGGGTTTGTTACCACCCTTGCGAAGACTCCTGCAATCGCAAGTTTATAGATGAGCCGGTGAGCATTAATTCGGTGGAGCGTTTTATAGGCGATGAAGCACTTCGAAACGGCTGGTCTTTTGAAAAGCCAAAGCCTTCTTCCGGCAAGCGTGTTCTGGTGATTGGTTCGGGGCCTGCTGGTCTTTCAGCAGCTTATCAGTTAGTGCGTGCGGGACATAAGGTAGAGATACATGAAGCAGGTTCGATGTCTGGTGGGATGCTGCGGTTCGGCATTCCGAAGTATCGTCTTCCGAGGGAAGTTTTGGACGCGGAGATCAAACGCATTCTCGACCTCGGCGTAACCTTAAAGCTAAACACGAAAGTTACTAATATTCCTGAGGCTATGAAGGCAGGCAAGTTTGATGCTGTGTTTATGGCTGTGGGTGCGCACGTTGGTAAGCATATTGAGATTCCCGATGCTGACGCTAACAAAGTCATGGATGCCGTTTCAGTTCTGCGAAGCATGGAAGGCGAAGAAAAGCCGATGCTTGGTAAACGAGTTGTTGTTTATGGCGGTGGCAACACTGCTATCGATGTAGCGCGGTCAGCGAAGCGTATGGGTGCTACGGATTCCACTATTGTTTATCGCCGTACGCGTGAGCGGATGCCAGCAACTGTCTCCGAAGTGGATGAAGTACTGGAAGAGGGAATCAAAATTAAGTGGCTTTCCACCATTAAGCATGGTGGCGAGAGCGAGATTACTGTTGAGAAAATGAAACTGGACGATAAAGGGTTCCCGCAGCCAACCGGAGAACTGGAGACTTTAAAGGCGGATTCAGTTGTTCTGGCACTTGGTCAGGATTCTGATTTATCTCTGTTGGAAGGGCTGTCTGATATAAAGATAAAGGATGGCATGGTGGAAGTTGGTTCCGATATGATGACCGGGCATTCCGGCGTGTTTGCCGGAGGCGATATGGTTCCGTCCGATCGAACTGTTGCGGTGGCGGTTGGTCATGGAAAGAAGGCAGCGCGTTATATCGATGGCTGGCTGCGAGGCAAGGCATATATTTTACCTCCCAAGCATGAGCTTGCAAGTTTCGAGAAAATTAATCCGTGGTACTATTCCGATGCCCCGCGCACGGCACGCCCGATGATTGATATGCAACATAGGCAATCCACGTTTGACGAAGTTCAGGGTGGTTTGGAGGAAACGATTGCTTTGTTTGAGGCTCGGCGGTGCCTGTCCTGCGGGAATTGCTTTGGATGCAATAACTGCTACAGCGTATGCCCCGATAACGCAGTAATCAAACTTGGTCCCGGTCGTCGTTTCAAAATCAACCTAGATTACTGCAAAGGCTGTGGTCTCTGCGTAGAAGAATGCCCTTGCGGTGCTATCAAAATGGTACAAGAGGATATTTAGTTTAAATGTCGAAATTATTTGCAATAGCTCTGCTTTTAAGCACTCTGTTTTTATCAGGCGGGGTTTTTGCCGGAGAGGAAGATACCGTGCCTCTTTCTGGCGTTGCTATGCACGGTACTCCGAAATATGCCGCTGATTTTAAAAATCTGGACTACGTTAATCCGAATGCTTTAAAGGGCGGGGAGATTCGTTTGGCTGTGTCGGGTACGTTTGACAGCCTTAATCCTTATATTATCAAGGGAATCGCTGCACCGGGTGTCACTATGGTGTATCAGACGCTAATGGCAAATACCGAGGACGAAGCCTTCTCCGAATATGGCTTGCTTGCCGAAACTATTGAGATGCCTAAAGACAGAAGCTGGGTCGTGTTTAATCTGCGACAGCAAGCGCGTTGGAATGATGGTCTTCCGGTAACGGCGGAAGATATTGTTTGGAGCTTTAACACGCTTATGACCGAGGGGCATCCGTTCTATCGAGCCTACTATGC
>JAGLRU010000171.1 GCA_023136145.1 Alphaproteobacteria bacterium | reverse complement strand
ATAAAATAATTTTATCCACAAAAGTCAGTCGTTTGCAGGATTTGGTTGCAGTTTACCGTGAGCTAGCAAAACGGTCAGAATATTGTCTGCATTTAGGATTGACGGAAGCCGGCATCGGAACGAAAGGCATTGTTGCAACGGCGGCGAGTCTTGGTGTGCTTTTGCAGGAAGGCATCGGTGATACCATCCGCGCTTCCCTTACACCGCGTCAGGGCGAATCGCGCACGATGGAAGTACAGGTTTGTCGGCAAATTCTGCAAAGTATGGGGCTGCGCGCGTTTGCGCCACAGGTTACAGCTTGTCCAGGTTGCGGACGCACTTCTAGTGTTGCTTTTCAGGAACTTGCTGGCAGGGTGCAGGAATATATTGATAATCGGATGCCAGTCTGGAAGGTGCAGTATCCTGGAGTTGAGAATATGAACGTTGCCGTTATGGGCTGTATCGTCAACGGCCCTGGCGAAAGTAAGCACGCCGATATTGGTATCAGCCTGCCCGGTTCCGGTGAAGCACTAACTGCGCCTGTCTTTATCGACGGAAAAAAGACGCATACACTGCGCGGCGAAAATATCGCAGGGGAGTTTGAGGTCATTCTAGAAGATTATGTCAGAACTCGCTATGGATCGGAGTAACCCCCCACCGTCACCCCCGACTCGTTCGGTGGTCTAAAAGCGCGTCTTATGAGTCTTTATGGTGACGGCAGGACTGTTTTTTGGATGCCGGAACAAGTCCGGCATGACTATGGTTTTTAGATGTAATTTATAGAGAAACCCCTTGTTTTCAACTAGATAAAAGCTCTTCTTCTGAAACAGGTTCTAGGCCAAAATGATAAAAAAATATGGTTTTTAGAAGCGTCTCTAAGCCAAAGCTTTGTAAAATCGTTTTTTCTTTGTCCTAAACCAAAATTATAGTCTAAAATCCTTAAAAATCAGGAGTATTGGAAGGGATCGAATGTCTGCGTGCGGAAAATTAAAGTTATCCACGCCGAAAATCAGTTTTCCGGTAGGAAAGGATGGGCTGGCGGTTTACGCCTCGCGTTCAGAGGAAAGCCGTGGACGGCTTTATTCAGAAGTGCCGAGCAAGACCCGTTGCGATTTCGAGCGTGACCGCGACCGAATCATCCATTCCGCCGCATTTCGCCGCCTGAAATTCAAAACGCAGGTGTTTGTTTCTCATGAAGGCGATAATTACCGCACTCGTTTGTTGCATAGCATCGAAGTAGCGCAGGTTGCTCGTTCGCTTGCCCGTCTTCTGAGAGCGAATGAAGATTTGGTGGAGACTTGCGCGTTGGCTCATGATTTTGGTCACACGCCTTTCGCTCATTCTGGAGAGGATGCGCTGAATGAATGCATGGAGCCTTACGGGGGCTTTAATCATAATGATCAGACGCTCCGCGTGGTGACTCTGCTGGAGAAGAAATATCCTAATTTTGACGGTCTTAACTTGACGTGGGAGTCGCTGGAAGGGTTGGTGAAGCATGACGCTCTTCTTTGTAAAAAAAGCGGGAAGACTGGGTTCGGAACCACGCTGGACGTGCTTAGTGAAGAAATGGATTTGATGCTGGATGTCTTTCCTTCCGTTGAGGCACAGATAGCTGGTCTGGCAGATGACATCGCATACAACAGTCATGATCTGGATGATGGTTTAGCAGCGGGGCTTTTTACACTAAATGACCTGAAAGAGGTTTTGTGGGTTGATAGGATAATTGTTGAAAAAAGCAGGGAGCATAAGGGGATTGGTGAAAAACTTCTTGCGCAGGAAGTCGTCCGCGAAGTGATGGGTTCTTATGTCCTTGATGCGCTGGCGGAAAGCAAGTGCCGGATCATTGAGTTGAATCCGGCCTGTGCAGATGATATTCGTAATGCCAATAGCATGTCCGTCAGCATGTCCGGCGGTATGGAGAAGAAAGATAAGGAACTGCGCGAATTTCTGCGGGAGCATTTTTATCAGCATTCTCACCTTAACCGCGCACGCCTGAAAACATTCAAGATCGTGCAAGATTTGTTTTCGACGTTTATGGAGAACAGCCGATGTCTGCCGAAAGAATGGCAAAAGCAGGTTGAAAACGTGCCGAAGGGATGGAAGTCTGATGTCTGGTGCGCACGCTCCGTGGCGGATTACATTGCTAGCATGACGGATCGGCGAGCTATTCTTGAACACGGAGATCTTTTTGACACTTATCAGGTTATACGATGAATATTTTTCAGCATTATAAAGAAGAAATTATCAGGCTGCTGGACACGCTGGCGGCGGCGGGAGAATTGTCTGCCGGACTTGATATGTCGAGAGTCAATGTTGAGCCTCCGCGAGATTCAGCGCATGGAGATATGGCGACGAATGCCGCTATGGTGCTGGCTAAACCCGCAGGCAAAAATCCGCGTCAACTTGCTGAAGCATTGGCGGAAAAATTAAAAACCGTTTCAGGTATTGCTGAAACTTCGGTGGCAGGTCCGGGGTTTGTGAATTTCAGGCTTGTTGACAAGGAATGGATATCTATCCTTCCAGAGATACTGAAGTCGGGCATTCATTACGGTGATAGCACGATAGGCGGTGGCGAGAAGGTTAATGTTGAATATGTCTCTGCTAATCCGACAGGCCCCCTTACAATAGGTCATGCTCGCGGTGCCGTTGTTGGGGACACGCTTGCAGCTCTGCTGCAAAAAGCGGGGTTTGATGTTGTGCGTGAATACTATATTAATGATGCCGGAAATCAGGTAGAGACGCTGGCGCGATCAGTGTATCTCCGTTATCGGGAGGCACTTGGTGAGAAGATCGCTGAAATCCCCCCCGGCTTTTATCCCGGAGAATACCTGAAAGATGTTGGAGCAGAATTAGCGAAGCGCGATGGAAAAAAATGGATGGATGAGCCGGAAAGCGCGTGGTTGTCAGTCTGTAAGGCCATCGCTCTTGAAATGATGATGGTTGAGATCAGAAAAGATCTGAAGGATATGGGTATACAGTTTGCTGTGTTTACATCGGAGCAGGCGATTATTGATGCTGATATTGTGAATAAGGTATTCAAGGAACTGGATGATCAGGGGTTGATTTATACGGGTGTATTGGAGCCGCCGAAAGGCAAAAAGTTAGATGATTGGGAAGAACGTCCGCAAACTCTTTTCAGATCGACCCGGTTCGGTGACGATACAGATCGCCCACTTAAAAAAGCCAATGGTGCATGGACGTATTTTTCCAACGATGTCGCCTATCATTGGGACAAGTTCAGTCGTGGAAGCAAAATTCTCATCGACATTTGGGGCGCGGATCATGGTGGCTATGTTAAACGCATACAGTCGGCGGTGAAGGCTGTTACGAAACAGCAGGCTACTGTGGATGTAAAGCTTTGCCAGCTTGTGCATACACTTGATAACGGTCAGCCTGTGCGTATGTCGAAGCGAGCCGGAACCTTCGTGACGCTCCGCGATATGCTTGATAAAGTTGGAAAGGATGTTCTGCGCTTTATTATGCTTACTCGTCGCAATGACCAGACGTTGGAATTTGACTTCGCGAAGGTTACGGAGCAATCCAGAGATAATCCTGTGTTCTATGTGCAGTACGCACATGCGCGTTGTCATTCTGTTCTTCGAAATGCTAATGCAATGTTTCCCCATGAAGATTTGTCCGCCGAAGCTCTCGCGAAAGCAGATATTACGCGCCTTAACTCCGAGGATGAATTAAAGTTGATACGGCTGATGGCCGGCTGGCCGCGTCACGTTGAGTCGGCTGCGGAAGCGCATGAAGCACACCGCATTGCTTTTCACCTGCATGATCTGGCCTCCGAATTCCATTCCTTCTGGAACAAGGGGAAGGATGACACGACGTTACGGTTTTTGATTGAGCAGGACAAAGAACTTAGTCTAGCAAGGCTCGCGCTTGTGAGGGCGGTGGCAACTGTTATTGCTTCCGGTCTTGC
>JAGLRU010000170.1 GCA_023136145.1 Alphaproteobacteria bacterium | reverse complement strand
GAGCCGGAACGATCTACAAAAAAGCAGCCGCCCAAACTAATGGGGATTTAATTGTTAATAATAATGACCAGGACAATGTGAATGAGACATACATGGGGAAAAGTCCTCTTCTCGCTGACTGGACCTTTGACAATCTAACTATTTCCGGCGCAGGCAAGCTTGAGGCTAATGGATATAACCTGACAATTAACGCGGACTTTAACAATACAGGAACATTTACGCATTCAAATCAAACCGTTGTTTTCGGCGACAATACCCAAGTTTCTCACATCTACGGAGATACCACCTTTCATAATTTTACTTGTGTAACAGCCGGAAAAGCGCTTCAGTTTGAAGCAGCAAAAACTCAAATAGTAGTAGGGACTTTAACATTAACCGGCCAGTCAGGAAGCCTTATTACCCTAACAAGTACATCAGACGGCACCCAATGGAATATAGACCCTCAAGGCGCGAGAAACGTGAGCTATGTTGATGTAAAAGATTCACATAATGTCAATGCTACGGAAATAAGGGCTTTTTATTCTGTGGACAACCTGAATAACATTGATTGGGATTGGATGTCTGTGGGCCTGGCCGAGTTTGTAAGCATCGTTGATCCGGATAACGGAGCCGGCACAGACTATACATCCCTATCTGCCTGGGAATCGAATAATCAGGCTGATTTAACTGTAGACACTACCCTGGTTTTTTCTCATAGCGGAATAACCGGAACTATTGCCGACACAGACAGTGTAACAGGCGCTAACAGCACAGCTACGGCTGACGTGGTTCATGTTACAAACACGCAAATTTTGTTGGAAAATATAAGCGGAGTTTTTGAATCAGACGAGCAGGTTTATCAAACACTGAATACGAATCATGTGACTATTTCCAATGCCGGAGACATGGCTATTGCCGTAGCTAGCTGCAGAAGTTCAGCCGGAACAGCGGACACAACGCTAGTAAGCATAGACGGCTGGACTACGAGCGCGACAAACTATATAAAAATCTATACCGGAACAGAAAACAGGCATAGCGGGATATGGAGCGATAGCGTCTATCGCCTGAGCAAAATTGCCGGGGCTAGTGATACCCATTTGCTGGATATAAAAGAAAATTATGTAAAAGTTG
>JAGLRU010000017.1 GCA_023136145.1 Alphaproteobacteria bacterium | reverse complement strand
TTGTCTGAATTTCTACGGCATTGGCTTGCCCTGTAGCATCTATTTCCTGCATTGGCTTAATGATCGTTTCAAAAAAGTCTTCGGGGTTGCCTTCAATCATATTCACAGCGTCATGAATATCTAACAGGGTGATTGTCTGCTTTTGTTGAATAATCGTAAGCATAATATATTTAAGCCACTCACGCGCTCTTAAATCAAAATGTGGTTCTGTTTTTGAAATGCTTATAAAATTCTCAACGATAATTTGACAATCATTGTACAAAGTCGGGCTGTCTTGGGTGAGAATATCGAGCGGATTTATACGATGTTGCGGCAAGCCATGCAAACCAAAAGGATTTATACCATAGGCTTTAATTCTGATCTTATGTTGATGCATGAGGGAAACGGCATATTGTTCCCCCTTCGGGTCATGTACCAGCATCGAGCCGCGATAACGGCAAATATTATAAAGAAGAACGTCACGCCCCTTCCCGCTTTGTGCTCCTGCTATCGTGCAAACTGCGCCACTGTTATCGACATAAAGCGGGTCTTGGTCAATATATCCAAGCTGAAGCCCTGAAGGACGAAAAAACCCCTTCTTTTTCAGAGTCTCATAATCAGCCCAATCAGCAGAGCCAAAACGGTTTTCATGATAAAAATCATAATCAAAAATTTTCATGGTTTTTTCTCTTATTTTATGAAGCTTCTTATGGAGGAATAGGAATAGCATCTATATTAATATCATCAGCTGATAGAAAAACATCTTTATCAGCACTTAATGGAAAAACATCACTAATGTCTGGTAAATCAATAGTGCCTGACAACAAAACAATAACCAAAAGTATCAAAAGAGTAAAAATAATGCCCTTGAGAAATGTCTCTGTACCATTTTTACTTTTCTGATTTTTATACGCTGCTTCGGATTCAAACTGATTTGTAATCATTTTCGTACCCATCACAGTAAGCTTGATATGAATAAAATAGGTGGTGGCAAAAAACACACCGCCATAAACACAAGCTCCCCAGATAAAACCCGCCGTAAAAGTATCAAGCAAGCCGCCTGTAATGGCTTTGGTAAAGGGAATAACAAAATCTTTTGTGAAGGCGAGTATAAACGGACTGGCAAAGAACGAAGTGATAAGACCAATGATAAAAGCCAAATTATCTTGCATTTGGCCGTGCATATCTTTTGACTGATTTTCTTGCATAGCAATTTTCTCCTTCTCTTGAAAAATTCAAAGATTCTCTTTGATTTTTTCAGCGGGTTACGAAGTAAAAAATTGCGCGCGCAACATTTTGATAATTAGTTCTGCAATTCTACCATAAAAAAATTATTTAAAATAAAAAACCGGACATTAACCTTACTCATAATCTTTTCTGTTAGAATTGTCCTCGCTTCTTTCACGTCCAAAATCGCCCCGTTTTACTGGCTTACTCATAATTTCATTATGACGACTGATAAAGGCTCGATACTCTTTTTCACAATTCGCTTTTTGTTCCATAACACGTTCATGCAGCAATGATAGATATTCTTTTTTCTTCTCTACGCAGGGTTGCAGGGGGTCTTTTCCGCGAATCTGGTCTTGTTGCTCTCTACGGTTATCGTTTCCTGTCCTGTTAATCTGTCGCTGTTGTTCTATTTTTGGGTTTCTGATTGCCTCTGTATTACGCCCTATAGATGTTTTTAACTTTGTGCGCTCCGCCTTGTGGCTCTTGTTTCCGCCTGTAAACAAGATAAATAATGAAGCAAAGAAGCCCCTGCCCTTCTGCTTTTTGGACAGCTTTTTAATTTGCCTTTTTTGTGCCTTTACCTGAATG
>JAGLRU010000169.1 GCA_023136145.1 Alphaproteobacteria bacterium | reverse complement strand
AGATGACGCACCGATCAGTCTTTACAGCAATAGCGTACTTCAGAATGATTTACATGTGAGTTTGACGGCGGCTACCGGATATGTCACCCGCACGACAGAATCTGATGCAGACGAGATTTCCGTTGATATAACACTACCTCATGGGTTGATGAAGTTCAGTAGCAGCGGTGTGAAAAAAGTAACGTCCGTTAAACTGGAGGTTCAGTATTCTCCAAAAGGGCAAAATCAGTGGAGTGCAGGTGCTGACAGTTATAGTGCCATAGATGCCCAGACTGTTGGTGGTAGTGGCGTTCCGGATGCCTATGTTTATAACGGCGTTAGTTATACGGTGACGCGCATTGACCGGATTGTTTTTGATCCGGCCAGTGGTGTTGCAAGTCTGCTTTGCGGAACGCCTTTTAGAAATAATATTGATGAGGGTGCGCCGATTCCGCCAGAGATTCCTGCGGGATTCTTGATGGCAGCAAGGATTGAACGTCGTTCCGTGGATGCTGCGGTTATTCCTTCCGACCGAATCACGGATGAACGGGATATAAGCCTTGTCGGGACGGCTTTTAAGGCTTCAGGAGATTTTCTGGTTACGGCTTCCGCCCAGCCTGACACTGTTTCCGTGGCTGCCGGAGGACTGCAATTTATCGCCGTTGAAATCTCTGGAAAACAATCCGAAGCTATCCGCAAGTCTGTTAGTTTTAGGGTGCCAAAGGATCAGTATGATGTGCGGGTCAAGCGCATAACGGAGGACAGCGTTGACGATGATGTTTTTGACGAAACGGCATGGACGGCACTCCGTACTATACGCTATGTCCATCCAGTTGCTATGACGGGGCTTGCCGTGACTGTGCTTCGTATCAAGGCGACCGATCAATTGAATGGTGTGATTGATCGTTTTAACGGCGTTGTGCATTCAATTTTTCCAGACTGGAACGGTAGCGCGTGGGTGGAGCAGGTGACATCAAATCCAGCATCAATCTTCCGCCATGTTTTGCAGGGTGATGCTAATGCCAGACCGCTTGTCGACAGTCGTATCGATTTTGACAAGATTGAGGATTGGCATGATAGTTGCGCGGATGCAGAGCGTGAATTTAACACCGTCATTGATTATAATGTCTCTGTGCGCGAAGTCTTGCAGGATGTTGCCGCTGCTGGACGTGCAAGTCCAACGCTGATTGACGGCAAGTGGGCGGTTGTTGAGGACAAGCTGCAAACCGTTCCATTGCAACACTTTACGCCTCGCAATACTTTCAAATTCAAGGGCGAAAAAGCATTTGATGAAAGGCCGGACGCGCTTCGTATTCGTTATATCAATCGTGAAGATGGTTGGATGCAAGACGAGAGGCTGGTATTTGACGATGGGTTTAGTGCCGATACGGCGACAAAATATGAAACGCTGGAGCTTATTGGTGTTACCAGCCCTGAACAGGCATGGAAGGATGGGCGTTATCATATTGCTACGGCGCGTTTGCGCCCAGAGACTTACAGTTTTTATGCCGATATAGAGCATATAGTTTGCACTCGTGGAGATCTGATCCGTTTTACTCATGATGTGCCGATGTTCGGACTGATGAGTGCACGAGTTAAATCTGTTTCCATTGATAATGATACGATTACAGCAGTGACGTTGGATGCTGACGTGACGATGATGACGGACACAAATTATGTAGTTCGTTTTAGAAAAGCGGATGGCAGCTCGCCGGTTATATCTGTTGTGGCGAACGTCGGTACAACATCCATACTGACGTTCACAACACCTTGTGTTGTGGAGGTGGGACCGGAAGTCGGTGATCTTGTACTTTTCGGCGAGAGCGGTCAGGAAAGCGTGGAACTGATTGTCAAGAGCATTGAGCCTGTATCTGATTTGTCTGCACGCATTACATGTGTTGATGCGGCTCCGGGAGTATATGATGCCGATCAGGGAACGATACCGGCGTATAGTAGTCAGATTAGTGTGCCTCCAGAGCTGAAGCGTCCTCCAGAGCCGATTGTCGTCGGTATTCAAACGGGAGATGAAGTTCTTATCCGCAACCCTGATGGTTCATTTACTTCGACTATTACGGTGACGTTGGCTCCTTATGATTTCCCTTTTCCTTTGTCGGTAGGTGTAAGGATAAAGGCCAGCTCCGAGACAGACCTTAGACCGGCGATTTTTGTATACGAAAACGGGATGATCCGAATTCTTGATGTCGAGGCCGGGGAATACTACGACATCAGTATTTTTTATAAAACAAACGTAGGATTGATTTCCTCGCCGACCATCCTGAACAATCAGCTTGTTACAGGAGCTACTGGCATTCCGAACGACGTTGAAAATTTCAGTGTTACAATGCAGGGACAGCAGGCGAATCTGTCATGGGATGCTGTGGCGGACATAGACTTGAGCCATTATCGTCTTAAGTGGTCGCCTGCCACATCCGGGGCGACGTGGGCTAGTTCTATAGATTTAGTTCCGAAGATCAGCGCACCTATGACTTCAAAGTCAGTTCCGGCACTGACGGGTACATATCTTATCAGGGCGGTGGATTATGGTGGGCGTGAGAGTGCGATAGATGCAATTGTCATTTCAACTATTGCGGAAGTTGAGGGATTTAATGCTGTTACAACACAGACGGAAGACCCGACTTTCGGAGGAACAAAAAACAACGTTGAAGTATCTTCAGGGTCGCTGCGTATTTCCTCCGGCGAAATGATCGATGATTGGGTGTTTGTAGATGATATTATCAATTTCGACATCGGAACGACTGGTGGTGCTATCGCCGGAACTTATTATTTTAGCAGTGCTATAGATCTGACTGGTGTTTTTATTTCTCGCGTTACTGCCGGGTTCGACCTTGTCGGAGATAATTTAACAGACCTTTTTGATTCCACAGATATGTTTGATAGTGAGGAGGATTTCGATGGTTCTGTTGATCCTTCCAGTTATAGTGCGTATTTGCAACTGCGTACGACGGAAGATGATCCTGCTGGGTCTCCGGCATGGAGTGGTTGGAAAAAATTCGTTGTCGGGGATTATACGGCTCGCGCTTATGAATTCAGGATTGTTCTTTCAAGTGCATCTGCTTTCGTGACTCCGGTTATATCGGAACTTTCCGTTGTCGTTGATATGCCTGACAGGATTGAATCACAAAGGCATCTGGCATCGGATGCCGCAGGCTCGGCGATAACATTCACAAATGCTTTTTGGGCAACGCCCGCCATAGGTATCACAGGAAGCGATCTGGCGACTGGAGATTATTTCGCCATTACCAGCCAGTCTGTCACGGGATTCTCTATCCGGTTTTTCAACAGTACTGGTACCGGTATCTCGCGGCATTTCGATTATCTCGCCAAAGGCTACGGCAAAACCTAAAGGAAAAAATCATGACGCAAGCAACTCCTACGGTTCCGAATGAATCGGGCGCGGCGTATCGCGCCGACACTAACGCTGCAAGAAGTGCTCTTCTCAATCATCATAAAGGGTCAACCGCTCCTACTTATGCGGAGGCTGGCATCCTTTGGCTGGATGATACTGCGACTCCGTGGCTGATGAAAATGTACGATGGTGCGGACTGGATTACGTTCGGTGCGGTTAATGCAACGACGAATGTTTTTACGCCTGATCTTGATACGGACGGGACTCTTGCAGATAACAGCGATGTCAAAGTCGCATCGCAAAAGGCTGTCAAGACCTATGCTAACAATGCAGCTTCTCGTTTAAGAAGAGCAAAGCCAAAAGTTGCGTGTATTGGATCAAGCTATACACAACAAAACACTGTCCAATCCTCCGGCACAACTTTGTATAAAGAATCCCGCTCATGGACGGATTGGTGGAATATCTTGACTGGAAACAGCCTTAACATGGATGTTTATCTTGATGCGTCTGATCCGCTTTCTCGCGGGTTTTCAGGTGCGAATTTCGGGGTGTCTAGCGAAGATTCTACGGATATTCTTGCGCGGATTCCTGATGTTATTGCTGCAAAGCCTGATGTTTGTCTTGTGCAGTCAGGCTCCAATAACGTGAACGCACCTACAACAGTTATAGCTGACGTTAAGGCTTCCATGCTGCTTCTTTATAATGCCGGCATTATCGGCGTTTACATGGGGATTAGCTTTCGTGGTTCAGCAAGTTGGGATGCTGAAAATATGCAG
Organism: Alphaproteobacteria bacterium; assembly: GCA_023136145.1. Taxonomy (GTDB): domain Bacteria; phylum Pseudomonadota; class Alphaproteobacteria; order Micavibrionales; family UBA2020; genus PALSA-926. The sequence continues at coordinate 959 of JAGLRU010000169.1, read as the reverse complement.
CAAGCAAGTTATATTAACGCAACAATTGCGAGGTGGCTTGCAGATAATGGATATGGAATTTATATCGATACGAACAAGTATCTCTGTGATTTCGACACCGCATTAGGAACACCTTATGCTGGTGCGCTTTATACTGACAGCATTCACTACGTCACGTGGTCTGGTTTTCAGATTGGCCGTATGCTGCATGAGAATATTACTCCATTGTTGTCTTTTAATTCTGCAGAGGTTACGGGGAACGCAGACGCTTACGACGCTACTAATAATCCATATGGCAATGTTTGGCCGAACCCGCTTATATCTATAAACGCTAACATTGCAAGTGCTCAGGGTTATGTTGGAACGGGTGTCACTGCGGGAACAGGATCGCAAGCAACTTCCGTTGGTCGTTCTATGATGGTGGAAAGAAACAGCGGTACGAGCACTGGCGTGGCCAACGTTGAAACTCGTGGCGCAGGGAAAGGTAATTGGCAGACGCTTGTCACTACTCCAGTAGGGTCTGCAACCTCGTTGTTCTTACTCCGCTCGAATGGGTCGGATATGACACACGGTTTAGCTGCTGGAACGTGGGTAAGAATCGGCTGTGATGTTGATATATCTACTTTTGGCACTGACCCTTTAAATTCAGGCTTTCAAAATATTAGTCTGTACGTCGATCTTCGGTCTTCCTCTGCTTCCGTTGGAAGGATAATTACTATGCACCAGTATTCATCAATCCCGCTTCCTAATATCGCATGGAATGGACGGATTGAAAGCCCCCCTTTTCAAGTCCCTGCAACATGTGACCGCTTCCGAACGCGATTAGAAGTTGAAGTTGACGACACTGCTGACGGCATTGGAACTGCAAAGTTGGGCAGTATCTACATCCGCCCATGCCCTGATCCAACTCTTATATGGTGAGAAAAATAACAAATCCGTATCAAAGCATTATAATCACCTTTACCGCATCATAAGAAAGA
>JAGLRU010000168.1 GCA_023136145.1 Alphaproteobacteria bacterium | reverse complement strand
GGGCTCGCTGCCATTATCGGAACAACGCCGACGATTGATAACTCGACACGAATTATGGTCTATACCGCTACGCAAAGAACCAATAGATACGCCATGCAGTATTTTGAGCGTCTTCGTAAAAATACGGCACTGATTATTTTTGAAACTCATATCTGGGAAGTGACTTTAAATAACAGCAACCGTACTGGTATCAAATGGAATGCTTTGTTTGATAAAGTTGCGGGCGGAAAATTCAATCTCGGCGTTTCTTTCCCCGGAGGTGCTCCAATTGGAACAGGGCAGGCGCAAGCGATAGCAATCACGGCAGGTGCAGGTGCAAATACTGATACGGAAACGGTTCTGGAGTTTATTTCCGAGCGTGGCGCAGTCAAAACAATTTCTCAGCCCCAGATCACAGTCTTATCTGGGTCAACTGCGTCATTCAATATAGAGCAAAAGCAAAATTACCTAAGCGGAGTTACTCGGACGCCCTGTTCCCCGCAACCTTGCGAGGATACTTTCGCCATGACGACAGATGACGTAACGACTGGTCTAAGCATGAAGGTGACAAGTGCCTGGGATCAAGCCACTGTTTATGGCAATCTGGATATTTCTCTGGATGAATTGTTGGGAATAGATACTTTTTCACCTGACGGTGGGAGTACTTCCATTCAGTTGCCAAAAACAACTACCCGCAGTCTGCAAACGAAAATACGCGTTCGACCGGGAGATTCAATTCTGATAGGTGGTCTTGTATCAGAAAAAGACAACTTTACGGACAGTGGTCCTGGCTTTATGAAGCCGTTGTTTACAACCTCTCGCGATGTTAATAAGATCAACACAGAACTTGTTTTCCTGCTGCGTCCCAGGGTCATAGTCTTTGTGATGGGTGATGATGACGATACTCCACCGATTGTGGATGCTCCCAAAAACGGGGTAGCGAAATCAGGGAAGTCCGCGCCGGACGCTGCCAACAAGGTCAATGGCTTTTCTAAACAGGAAAAAGCTGATTACCCGACAATATTGCCTACTGGAATTTCTCCGGAAGCACTTGCTCCACAAACTTTAACGTTATCAACTTCTCAGTCAGATTTACCGGATAATGTTGATAAGAGAAAAGATGATACAAAACCAGTGATCATGTATGGAGGCGTAACCCAGTGACGCTATACAGGAAGTTTTCCGTTTTTGTTTCTGTTATTCTTGTTCAGGCACTTTTATTTTTCGCGGTGCCAGCAAATGCGCAATATAATGCTTTCAAGGATCCTTCCGTTAGTAGAGCTTCCGTTGAGGCGGCGGGAGGACTTGATTTCAAGGCCGTGACGGACGAAATCAAGGGTGGTAAGATCTCTGTTGGAGGAACTGCTTATATTGTGGTTTTGTTCAAGAACCAAGGAGCATCTTCTGTAAAAATTGGATCGGTCAATTTATATCCTTCATCTACAGTTTCCGCAAAGACTATCCTCAATCAGTGCGCAGATGCACCTTTGAGTACGGATGCACAGTGTGCCATCACTATTGCGGTTAAGGGTTTGCAAAGTGGCGCATGGCGCGTAGAAGTGCTGGTTGATCATAGCGGACGTTCAAGGATCGCAATGGCCTCCATAGTCGGGGATGTTGCACCTCTCGCTCCTAGAAGGGATAAAATCGTAAAAGGTGCTGTTGAGATTTCTCCAGACAGTATGAACTTTGGAACATCTCCTGGCGGGATTGCTTTGGTACGAGCTGTGGTTCTGAACAATCGTTCGGCGGATGTTGTTAAAATTAAAGAGTTTATATTGAATGTTCCAAAACAATCTGGATTTTCTTATAAATCGCAATGCCCTGAAACTTTGCGTCCTGAAGAGACTTGCAATATCATTGTAACATGGCTTCCTACCAGTGAGGGTCTGGCGCAGGGAGTAATGATGGTTAAACACTCCGGTAAAAGCGGCATGGCTCAGGTGGAAATCAAAGGAGTGCTTCAGCCAACTGTTGAAGATGCGAAAGAAGCAGATGGCAAGGTTGAGATTTCTCCAGACAGTATGGACTTTGGAATGTCACCTGGTGGTATCGCTGTTAAACGGTCGGTGGTTTTAAGCAATCAGACTATTGAAGATGTTCAGGTTAGTGACATTGAGCTGGATATGCCAGAGCAGTCAGGATTTTCTTATAAATCACAATGTCCTGAAACTCTGCAACCCGGCGAGACTTGCAATATCATTGTAACAT
>JAGLRU010000167.1 GCA_023136145.1 Alphaproteobacteria bacterium | reverse complement strand
GAAGGTGCAGCCCCGCGCACACGGTATCCTTGTGCTTCCAGCGTTTCTTTTGCAGCTTTCATGATGGTGGTTTTTCCGGCTCCGGCTACGCCGACAACCAGAGAAAGTTGTTTATCACTGGTCATATGAAGCAATGTATTGATTTGTTCTTCACTGAGGCTGGTCTTGCTGCCTGTTTCTTTTGCCAGTTTTTTATTCAGGTTGAATATTGCACGATACACGGCATTTTCATTCACTTTATGCGAGGCTGTCCGTGCCATATCCTGCGCAGTGTTCATCATACGCTGTTCAAGGTCGATCATTTTTTGCGTGGCATAGACATCCTGCCCGTCCTGCGTGCCAATTTTAATAACTTCATTTGATTGCAGTATTTTGTCTATCGTTGCTTGCCGTACATTAACATCGGTAATCACAGATTTTAATGTTCGCTCCATCATTTTTAGAGTAAACGCAGCATGATAACGGCTGACCAATGCCAGCGTATTTTTTTTGATATATGTTTGTTTTTTTGGCTCATCTTTATGCTGTTGTTCTAATAGTTTCAAAATATCGGCAACACTTGGAAATTTGTTTTCATCACCCAGTTTTGCGCGGACGTCTTTTGTTTTTACGCCTGTTTGTTTCGGCACAGAATAAATTTCGCCATTCATATCTATAACGACAAAACCACGCCGATCCCCACGCGCTAGAAAATAGCCGCGTTCTGCCAGTGCATGTTCAAAAGAACCTTTGGAATCGGATATCGCCCATGATTCTTGTATCTTTGTTTTAATCTGACGCGCATCTTTGCCGGTACGCTGTGCTTGTTGATGTTGTGCATGAGTAAAGTTCTTAGGATCACGGTCTACTCTACTTTTCAGACCTACAGGCATATCCCAGCCATGTTGGAGAAATAATTCTCGCGACAATGTAGTAAGTTTTTCACGGTCATAAGATATCTGTACCGCTTTCATCGTTTTTAGATCAATCCGGCTCCATATCACATGGCAATGTCTGCGCCCGTGTTTTTCATGAAAGACAATAGCACGAGGCTGATCTTGAAGATTAAGCTGCTTTTCTGCCCGATCAATCGCAGCTTCAAAGTCTTTTATGCTCACCTGTTTATTTTGTGGTGGATTGAGCGAGAGTGAATACATAAATTGCTTACAGCGTGTTCCGCGACTGATGGCATAAAGCTCATTGAACGCGCCCATAAGTTCTTGTGACATAAAACCGCGTAGTTCATGAATGTTTACGCATTCATTCTCTGCTTTTATCAGGTGCAAGGCTAAATTCTTTGCTCCGCCTCGTTGATTGCCGTTCAGGATCATACGCACGTCTCCTGTGGTTTGATTCCTAACGCCATGATAAGAGCAACTTTTATTTCGTGAATATCATCACAGGTTTGCTTTAGCTTGTCCGATACATCCGGTGTAACGTCCAAATCACCAATTTGTGCTGCCAGAGACAAAGCTATCATAGACCTTGCTAATTCTGATTTCCCGAATGTACCCAGCAAGCGAGCAATTTCTTGTGTGTCAATCTTAGGTTGACGTTGTTTTTTAAGGTAGCGAATCTCACGCTTTGCCACATTATCGCCAAACAGCTTTTGCCGGATATATGCACTGATTGCCAGTGTTCCTGCCGCCCGTTGCAGTTGTTCCTTTTCTCTTGTCGTTACACGAATGGAAATTGGCACAGGTCGTTTGCGATTTTTCTTATCTTTCGGCTTTGTATCGCTGATTGTAAAAATATTCTTTAAAAGAATCTCTGGAGAACTGTTCATAATTCCAGCCCTCTAAACTCATCAGAAGGCTTGTTATCCAAATGTTTGAGCTGGTGTTCCCAATCGGCTAATTCTTCGAAAAGAGAGTTTAGAGTTTCTCCCTTTCCCTCCGCCATTTATTTTTCATTTTTG
>JAGLRU010000166.1 GCA_023136145.1 Alphaproteobacteria bacterium | reverse complement strand
TTTGCACGTAATTGACAGCCATTACTTAACAACCTCAAAATACCTAATTTTTAATGATAAATACTTTGATAAAATTAAACAACCCACTCTTTTTACACACGATCCAAAGATTGAGTCTTAATGGCAATCCGTATATTCAAATATTTGCCAAAGGCACCACTTACTTATCGCTGCGGCGAAAATTTTCCTGTCACGGATGATGTAGCCGCAGATTTGTTGCAGTCGGCATCTTTCAATATACTGGCAACAGGAAGGTCAGTAAAAGATGATTCTGTAGAAGCCTTCTGAACAACAGAATTCTTATTGTCATCTATTTTCCGGTCAATAAGGCGGAGAGTATCCAGACAGGGAACCCAGCATATCCTGCCAAAATGTGTCTCTATTTTATTCATGAGAGATTCTGTTTCTTGCTCTTCGCGCAAGGCAGATACACTCGTATTTCCATCAATCCATGACTGAATATCTCGTGGAAGAAAAGCACTCGCTACTCCTAAAATCACATTATATAGCTGTATCGTGTTATTGGTATCAAACTTAAGACTCCCCAACGTTTTTTCATTGTCTTTTTTTAATTGTTCCCATACCTCGTTTAGCTTTTCATGCATATCTTGATCATTGAGGCGTGCAATCTTCGCGTATTCTTGAAGCTCTCTTGGGAGCAAACCTTGTGGTAAAATATACTGACACGAAAATCCATGTATTCCGTTTTGTTTCTCAAACTCTGAGGGGGGTTGAAAAAAGGCTAGATCGGGGAGTGTCCAAAGTGTTGCTCCTTTCCTCGTTAAATCTGCAACCTTCTGACCATCAACGATGGTATAACGGGTTGCTTCATCGAAAGTTTTTCCTAGTGTAGATTTAATTTTTCCTGTGATTTCATGCATACCGAACCCTCCTGTTGATATAAAAAGACTTTCACAAATATTAGGCTTTTACTCTATCATACTGCTGTATATTTAGACATCGTTTATGATAAATACTTTGATAAAATTAAACAACCCACTCTTTTTACACACGATCCAGCGATTGATTCTCAGTGGCCTGCCGTATTTCCCACATCAAGCGATTCATTGTAAAAATATTATGTATCGATAAAAGCTGCATTCTCAGAAACTCATTCGCCCTGAACAAGAGAAACACAATCAAAGGTATCCACCCATTGCCTGACGTTAGCAAAGACCTCAGTGTCAGAGATCAGGCTGCTTTTTTGACCTTTGGTTTTGCTTTTGTATGACGCGGAGCTTTCGGAGGTGGAGCTTTTTCGCCAACCTTTGAAACCAACTGTTTGCGAATACTGCGCAGATTCGACGGCAATTTCGTTGGAGCAGTATCAAGCAAAAAGTTATCAATACCACCCTTGTGCTCAATCGTGCGAATACCACTGGTGGAAGAAGTCAAAGTAATATTCTTCTTAAGACCATCACTGAAAAAAGAAGCTTCCTGCAAATTAGGCAGAAAACGCCGTCTGGTTTTGTTGTTTGCATGGGATACTTTATTTCCGTACATAGGCTTCTTACCAGTAATTTCACAGCGTCTCGACATTGTCTTAATCCTTCTTCAGTAAACTCTTTACAGCCGACAAAATATGTTAGACCTCCCTTCCCGTCAAGCATTTTAATAAAGCAATTGACATAATCGTTAAATGCATTGTCACCCCACGACTTGTTCGGGTGTCCAAAAACGCGTCCGCGCGTCTTAAATAATCATTCCTAAAATTATTATAGTAGTTCGCATTAAAGATAAGACATTACAAGTTTTTCAACGGTTGTTTCTATGGGCATG
>JAGLRU010000165.1 GCA_023136145.1 Alphaproteobacteria bacterium | reverse complement strand
ATCAATGATACGGCGGATTTAAAGAACAAGACCGAGCGCAGTCGCGATGGTGAAGAAGCTAGTGGGTTGACGAATTTTCTTGGTGTCGCTGAAACTCAATTAAGCAAGGTATTGCCTGATGCTATTGATCCTTCAAAACTTGTAGGCATGGATTCCTCTTCGACTTCTACCGGCGATGGAAAAATTCAGCGTGGCGAGACGATCAAGCTAAAACTGGCGGCGATGGTGATGCAAGTGCTTCAGAATGGCAACTTTATAATTTCTGGACGACAGCAGGTACGCGTAAACTATGAACTGCGTGATCTTCAACTTCATGGGGTCATCCGTCCGGAGGATATTCTCAATAACAATTCAATCTCTTACGAAAAAATCGCTGAAACTCGTATCTCTTACGGCGGCAAGGGAAGTGTCAGCGATCTTCAACAACCTCGCTACGGACAGCAATTTATCGATGCGGTGTTTCCTTTCTAGGATCATCGGAACTCCTCTATTTTCTATTCCATACCACCTACCTACCCAAACTTGAAAGAGCCGGCATAAAACCCGGCTCTCTTTTTTCAGATTGTTATTCCTTTAATGCGCTTCTGCCCAATTGTCTCCCCATCCGGCTTCGACGGCTAGGGGAACACCGATTCCTGCTCCCGCAGATTCCATGATTTTTTTGACGAGGGCTTCGGTTTCGTCTTTCTCTGCGAAGGGAACTTCAAACAGCAACTCATCATGTACTTGCAACAACATTTTCGCGCCGAGTCTGGCTTCAATCAATGCTGGCTTTATTGCGACCATGGCGCGTTTCATTATGTCGGCGGCAGTGCCCTGTAAAGGTGCGTTGATAGCCTGACGCTCCGCAAAACTGCGAATTGCTCCGTTTTTGTCGTTGATGCCGCGCACAAAGCATTTACGACCATAGAATGTTTTGATGTAACCGTGTTTTTTCGCATACTCTTTGGCATCGTCCATAAACTTTTTCAGTTCCGGGAAGCGAGCAAGATATTTTTTGATATAATCGGCGGCCTCTCCTTTTGAAATTCCGAGTTGTTTTGCGAGTCCAAAACCACTAATGCCGTAAATAATTCCGAAGTTGATAGCTTTGGCTTGACGGCGGATATCTGGGGTCATGTTTTCTAACGGTACGCCAAAAACCTGACTCGCTGTTGCTGCGTGAATATCGATTCCATCGTGGAAAGCCTGCTTTAGTGCTTTGATATTGCCTAGCTCTGCGGCTAGGCGCAGTTCTACCTGTGAATAATCGACTGAAAGCAGCGAGTAGCCTTTTTCCGGCACAAAAGCGGCGCGGATTTTTTTGCCGTTGTCTGTGCGGATTGGTATGTTTTGAAGATTAGGATCGGATGAGGACAAACGTCCTGTATTTGTCCCCGCCATCGAAAAAGATGTGTGCAGACGACCTGTTTTGGGATTTATCGCTTCCGGCAGTGCATCGGCATAAGTACTTTTTAGTTTTGAAAGCCCGCGCCAGTCTAGTATTTTATCAACGATCTCATACCCTTGTTCGGAGAGCGCATCAAGCGCACTGGCACTGGTTGACCATGCGCCTGTTTTTGTTTTCTTGCCGCCCAGCAGACCCATTGATCCGAACAGCACATCGCCTAGTTGTTTCGG
>JAGLRU010000164.1 GCA_023136145.1 Alphaproteobacteria bacterium | reverse complement strand
TGTTCAGGATCATGGGCGGCGGAAATGTCGGCATCGGTCTCGGTACGGGCATACCTGATACTATCCTTGATATCGACGGCGCATTTTCGGTACGGGGCATGGCTGTGCCGGCACTGTCTCCGGCCGGTCAGGGACGGGTTTATTTTGACAGCACATCAAACACCTTTAAGGTCTCGCAGAATGGCAGTGACTATGGTGAACTCGTCGGCAGTGGGGCTATTGATGATCTCTCCGATGCCTTTACGGACTATGTGACGGAACACAATATGATTCTTGGCGGAAATCCTGCTTCTGCCAACGCCGCTCTAACCGCCGGAGCGGAGCGTAATGTATTTATCGGTGAAGCTGCCGGAGCTACAACCGCTAATAGTACAGCTGCAACGGACTATAACACAGCGATTGGTTATCAGGCTCTTACTGCTCTGACTAGTGGCGCCAGTAACGTGGCGATTGGAGGGTATGCTCTTGATGCGAACACTTCAGGCACTTACAATACGGCTGTTGGTGGTTCTGCTCTAAGTGCAAACACTACCGCCAGCTATAACACGGCTGTTGGAAGGAGAGCTCTTTACGTCAACATCATCGGTACACCCAATGTGGCGATGGGATATCAGGCTCTTGATGCGAATACCACGGGGACGAACAACATTGCCATTGGTAATGATGCGCTGGGGGCGAATACCATTAATAACTACAACACTGCACTTGGCATCGACGCTTTGTTGAACAATAACGATGCCGGTACTGCTACAAACGCTAGCCAAAACACTGCCGTTGGCTTTGAAGCTCTCAAGGCAAACACAACCGGCTACAACAACACAGCATTGGGACATCAGGCTCTTGATGCGAACACTACTGGTGTTCGAAACACGGCGATAGGGCTGGGTGCTCTTGGATCCAGCACCACTGCTTCTTATAACACGGCGATGGGGAGGAGCGCCCTTTATGATAACACTACTGGTGGTTATAATACAGCGCTTGGTTATAATGCAGGTAGGGCGGGTACGGCGAATACTACCGGAACTTATAATACCTATATTGGTTATGAGGCGCAGGCGAATGCGGCGGATTATACGAATAGTGCTGCGATTGGTAACTCTGCGGTTATTACAGCCTCCAATATGATGCAGTTCGGTAATGCTTC
>JAGLRU010000163.1 GCA_023136145.1 Alphaproteobacteria bacterium | reverse complement strand
CATGATGAAATCATGAGGAAAACGCATCTGCCTGTTCTAGCGTTTGGGGAACTTGCTGCATTGATTGTCGAACAAACTAGGGATATTCCAGATAATTGTCTGCCAACATCATTTAAACGATTAAAAGCTCTGGCGGAACAAATGAAAGACATGTCCCCCGGCACTGTTGAAAGCATCAGAAGCAATTTGTAATCAAAAATCCAATGTATTTCCTCTCCATCCCCTTACGAGAAAAGAAAAAAGGTTTCTTTACACTGTTGTTTTTCTATTAACAGATAACCGTTTATAGCCATGATTTCTGGGGGCAAATCTTGCAGGAGCGCAGAAAGATGATGCATGAATGGAGCGATTATCTGGATGCTGCAACGAGTGATGGTAAGGTGGTTGTGAGGAATTTTAGAAAGGCCATTTTAATAAGTTCCATGCGTGCCTTGTGGTATAGCTGCGTGTTCGTTGGAAAACGTACAGTCTTCTCCTGAACCGTCGTATCGACATTCACTTTTTTTTAAATCGCGCGTAGTGACCGCGCCGGTTTTCAATCCAAGTTTGAGCGTTTCCTGAAAAATCCGCTCTTCGCCTTTCGCTCCGATCCGCTTCCTAAAAATACTCAAGGAAGACGGCTCGACTGGCAGACGATGTTGGAAAAATTCTTCTCCGCAAAAATACTGATAGTGATGAAAGATCGTCCGCCAGTGACTCCCATTTTACAAGAGGTGACAACTTCACCAGCTTGTTCTTCATGTCGATAATCGCTTCCAGTCGGGCGCAAAACAAATCATCCTGACCGTCAAACTTCAGATTTTCCTTCAGCATAAATTGCAATTTTTCAAACCGTTTCGATAGATATATTGCAATTTACTCCTTACTGAAAATCTTGAGAATCCCTTATATGCAAAGCGTATGAGGCTTTATTTTGTCAACTTACAGTCGTCATCCATGCAGTTGTGCTGTGTGTGGTTAGCAAATGTCATCCCGACAATATTGTTGCTGCTATTAGAATGCTTCGTCGGATCGCCAGTAATATTACGGACTGCATAACAAAACTTTGTAACATGTTTCTTGCTACCATCAAACACGTCACAATAAGTTGCTGAACCCCATATGTAGAGATATTTGCTGCCACTTTGAACTTGGAGCAGAACATCATCAGAAATATAAATATAATCGCCTTGAATAGATGCCTTGGGTCCAATTAAAGTTGGGACGTTTTGGCCTTTCTTCGGATAAAGAAAATCGTCGGGTAGAGACGTATCCCTGAGAACGAAGTTGACATTGATCTGTAAGCATCTAGTCGGTGTATTGCCAGTGTTTGTCCATACTGGCACAAATCTCCAGAAAAATTTTTTGGACTGCATATTAATGTGAGAAGTATATTTAATATATTTAATAAAAACAAACGCCCTGTTTACAGCTCTACTGTCCTTGATTCCTTTCACCATCCATAGCCATTGCCTCCAGCTAATAAGGACAAGAAAAAATGTAAAACAGCATATCGTTGCATCTGTAATTTTAAAAGTGTGATTAAAAATCGTGAAGTATTCAGTAACATTCTCCATCGTATGCGCCTTTGCTTATTTCAGCCCACACAGATCTCCTTGCTCCGCTCCTTTTCACGGACAGGGCAAAATGACAGGGAAAAGGAGTTTTTAGCAAACCGTCAGTTCTTAATATCAGTTTTGCCGTTTGGAGCGATGCCGTTTAGCCGTTCGTGCATTTTCTTACCGATCTTAAAGAAAGGCACGCGCTTATTATTGACATGGACGCTTTCGCCAGTGCGTGGATTGCGTCCGGTGCGAGCTTTGCGCTGCTTGACGGAGAAGGCACCAAACCCACGCAACTCCACACGAGCATCAACGACAAGAGCTTTTGTAATCTCTTCAAAGACCGTATCAACGATCTGCTCTGCATGACTTTGATATAAGTGAGGATTTAGTTCGGCCAATCGGAGAATCAATTCTGATTTGGTCATGATAACGTAATACCTCTTCCGAAATTTTTAAATAATAACTGAGCGTGCCAAGTTTAAAACCTTCCGTCAAGAAAAAATCATTGAGAATCAAGAGAATATCAAGAAATGTCATAAGCTTATGACAATGAGCTTGCTTTACACACATCAATCAGGCATAGTCCCTGCTTCATTCGATTTTCAGGATCAATCACAGCATGTCATCTACCCTTATCCTAAGTGTTCAGGAAGGCAGCATTGCCTTCGGGGAAAAAACTGTCTTCGAAAACATGACCTTTCACGTCCATGAAGGAAATAAAATCTGCCTAGTGGGCAAGAATGGCAGCGGAAAATCCACGCTTATGAACGTCATAACCGGCGACAAGGAACTCGACAGCGGGGAGAGATGGGTTTTTCAGGGCATAAAGACAGGTTATCTTCGACAGGATGTAACGCCTTATCCAGGCCAATCCGTTTATGATTTTGTCTTTGAGCAGATAAAAAAGGAAGGTGATGAGGAACTTCATAAATACAAAGTCGATATGATCCTCCAGCCACTGGATTTAAATCCTGAAGATAAAATGGACATGCTATCTGGCGGACAGTTGAGGCGTGCATGTCTGGCAAAGGCACTAGTGGAAGAACCGAACATTTTACTACTTGATGAACCAACAAACCACCTTGATCTTGACGTTATCCAATGGTTGGAAAGGTATCTAAAAGCGTATCGCGGAGCGGTTCTTTGCGTTAGCCACGACAAGATGTTTTTGGCGAATATTTCCGATAAGGTTTTCTGGCTTGATCGTGGAAAAATGAGGGTATGCCCCAAAGGTTTTGCCAGTTTTGATAAATGGTCTACGACACTATTGGAGCAGGATGAGCGTGAAATCAGGAACCGCGAAAAAATCGTTGGACA
>JAGLRU010000162.1 GCA_023136145.1 Alphaproteobacteria bacterium | reverse complement strand
GTATTGTTGTAGAGTTGCGCCCAAAAAGCAGAGATCAATACACGGACAGACATTGATGGGTTATTCATCCTTTCCATTTGACGCACAATAAGATGTATGGTAATCATCTTATATAAATCAATTTAGGAGAATAATATGTCGCATGTTTTCAGCTTCGGCTCAGTCATTTCGGATAAGAATTATACGAAACGAGAAGGTTCAACAGAAATAACATCTGCCGATATATTAAAAACGATTAATAAAGAAATTAATGAAGAAAACAAAGAATTAAAAGCAAAAGGGGAAAATTTTATTCCAGAGATCGACCCAAAATCTACAAAGGACGTAAACGACGACCGTCTCTATCCTGTTCTTGAACGAGTCGCGAAAAAACTAAATAACAAGCTTGACTTAAATGAAGGCCCAGGCGGTTCGGTTCACAATGCACAACAAGCTCTTATAGCGATAAGGGGCAAAGCTGCAAACAAGATCAAAATGTATCATAAGCCAGCTTCTATCAGCGACACCACTATCTTTACCGTCAACGGCAGGAAAATCTACGGAAGTAATCGTCCAATAAAAGACATAGAACTTACCGACGACGAGATAAAAGAGATTCAAGAAGCTAAGCTACTAACCTTCCCGAAATCCAGCATAAACAACAATCCTTCGGTAGTCGGAGCTATTATTAACGAACGAGCACTTGGTTCCAAAATAGTTATGAATGTTCATGGCAGCAACAATATTGAGAACATGGATCTTTATAGGAAGGCAAATGCATGGATTGGAACTGTAGACGAGATGGAAGCTATCGATCCAGCCGAAGTGAATGAATTCCTGAAAAATGGCGGCATCGTTGTTGAAACAAAGGGCGGCGATGGCTTGAAAATTCGATACGGGACAGAATTCAACAAAAGCTATACAACGATAAAAGTTGATCCAGAACAACTTGGAGGCTCGAAGATCGGCGCAGGAAATACTATCGAAGCTGCTTTGTTTAAGTATATGCTTGGTGAAATTGGCAAAACTGGCGGAAGCCTAGAAGCAATGATGGACACCGTTGCTTATCTTGGTTGCGCCGCCGCCAGTGTCGTTATTGGTAAAAAGGAGGCTTACTTAACAATCGATGATCATAGTCAAATTTTAGGTAATCTTAAGGACATCGTAGACAATGATCATCGCCATAAATCGAAAGAGCCTCAGGCAGCACCAATAAAACGTAATCCTAAGCCTCTAGGACGTCAAATGTAATAGTTGACTGTTAATGTCCCCTTTTGTGTGACTTATACCAATTAGGGTTCATTGAACGACAATATCCAAGGGAACGATGTGATTGACCGGACAATTTTGGGATTGTCGGAGTAATGGTTTATGGCTTCACAAAGCTTGTTTTCTACTGTCTCCATAGAATCAAAAACAGCGTGTTGCTATTGCTCGTGCCCTTTCGGTTGAGCCGGTTATTTTTCTTATGGATGAGCCGTTTAGCGCATTAGACGCCTATACCCGAGAGGAGCTGCAAGACGAGTTGCTACGGATTTGGCAGGAAACCGGCAAAACCATCCTTTTTGTTACTCATGATATGCGTGAAGCCCGTTATCTCTCATACCAATTAGCCTTCAGTAGAT
>JAGLRU010000161.1 GCA_023136145.1 Alphaproteobacteria bacterium | reverse complement strand
CTTACGACCCAACTGAAATCGGCGGCGCATACGCCGTGGTGGTTGCTTGTATTACGCTCAATGACTGCGGCTCTTTTTATTATTGCTTTTGCGGAGCCTGTTTTGAATCCAGTGGATGAGTTGCCGGGTGGTAAAGTGGGTAAGGTTCTGATTGTGATCGACAACGGCTGGGCTTCGGCTTCCGGTTGGGAGGTGCGGCAGGACAGGCTAAAGGAATATCTTCGGCAGATTGGGCGAAGCGGGAGGCCGGTGATTTTTCTACCAACTTCTGCTTCTAGTGAGGACGGTAATTTGCATTTCTATGGCCCGATGGAGGCTGTTCAGGCGGAAGAATGGACGAATAGGTTGAAGCCACAACCCTGGCCAACCGCGCATAATGAGGCTTTGGTTTTGGCGCGGGATATTTTGAGAGCACACAAAGTTACACACTCTGTTTTTCTTAGTGACGGGATCACGGTGTCCTTGGAAGATACGCGGGAATTGCTGAAGCTGATACAAGCTCAGGGAGGCGGTATATCTTTTGTGACGGATAGGAAGGTGAACAATCCTTATATCCTCAGACAGACGGTGCAGAAGTCAGGTAGTTCCGATTTTTCTCTGGAGCGTTTGAATGCTTTGCCTCAGGATAAATCTTTAAGGCTTTTGGCATGGTCATCCGGTGGCGCGGTAACGGACGAATTAAAGCTGAAATTTCCTGCTGGCAAAACGGAATATGCTTTTTCGTGGGATATGCTTCCTGAAGTTCGCGATAAAACGGTGCGATTGGCACTGCATAAACCTGGGATGGCTTCTGGTGTGATTCTGGCGGACTCTTCGTTTCGTCAGCATCCTGTTGGTATTGTTGCGGACGTTGTTAGTCGAGAAAGTCGTGATTTTCTGAGTGAAGTGTATTACCTGAGACGTGCTTTGGAAGAAGAAGGCAAAATCACCATCGACAAGCTTGGCAATCTTTTAGAATTGCCTTTTTCTGCGTTGATTTTACCGGACAGTACGCCCTTGACGGTAGCGGAAAAAGTGGAGTTGTTTGACTGGGTGCAGCAGGGTGGTTTTCTGGTCCGTTTTGCAGGACCTAATCTGGCGGCGCATTCGGAGGATGTCTTGCTGCCTGTTCCGTTACGCTATGGTCAGCGAGCTATGGAAGGGGCGATGACGTGGGAAAAACCTGTGCGTCTAAGCGAGATTTCCGCGCAAAGTCCATTGTATGGTTTGTCTGTGCCGCAGGATGTGACGGTCACGCGGCAGGTGCTAGCCGAGTCATCGCCGGAAGCTTTTGAAAAAACATGGCTTCATCTCGAAGACGGTACGCCTCTGGTGACTGGCGGTAGGATTGGCAAGGGGACGGTTGTTCTGATTCATACTTCTGCTGGGCCGGACTGGTCGAATTTTTGTTATTCAGGGCTTTTTGTGGAGTCTCTGCAAAGGATGATTTCGTTTAGCAATGGTATAGTCAATTATAAAGCTCAGATGTCGCTTCCGCCCTTGTTTCTCTTGGATGGTTTCGGCATGCTGGAAATGCCGGACAGCAGGACAATTGCTACGTTAATTCGTCCAGATCAGGTGTTTACTCCTTCTCCGCAAACTCCGCCCGGCGTTTACGGTAACGCACAGGAGTTTAGGGTTTTTAACCTCGGAGATTCTTTGCAGAAAATGCATGAGCTTGGGGATATTCCGTCGGTGGATACTGTCCAATCCTACCACATTGCAGGGGAGATCGATCTGAAAGCTTCCTTTATCAAATGGGCGTTGCTGCTTTTGCTTTTGGATACGCTGGTGACGCTTCGTATGCGTGGAATCCTGGTCTTTGCGCCGGTGTTTCTGGCGGTAGTGTTTTTTTCCGTTTCGGCATCGGCGGCGGGTGATGAAAAGGAACTCGTCTCTGGTATTTATCTTGCTTATATCGAAACGGGAGATAAGGATATTGACCGTACTAGCTTTAATGGCTTGACAGGGCTAGGGAAAGTCCTAAGCACGCGCACTACGGTGAAAATCAAGGGTGTTGTTGTGTTGAATCCAGCGAAAGACCTTCTAGCGTGGTATCCCGTGATTTACTGGCCGATGACTGAAAGGCAGGCACCTTTGTCTGCTGTGGCGGCTGGAAATATCAGGGATTATCTCAGTCATGGTGGGATGATTTTATTTGATACGCGGGATCGGCAGTTTGGTGGTGTGGAGAATCTTAATTCAGCTTTAGGTGCACGTAAGCTGCGGGAATTAACGCGGGACATTCAGATACCGGAGCTTGCTGTTATTCATGACGATCATATTTTGTCGCGTAGTTTTTATCTTCTTGATGATTTCCCCGGGCGTTACGCTGGCGGTAAATTGTGGGTCGAGAAGGAGCCAAGTCCGCGCCACGATGCAGTGACATCTGTCATTATCGGTTCAAATGACTGGGCGGCGGCATGGTCGAAAGATGCGGCGGATCGATCTCGCTTTATGATAGAGCCAGGAGGTGAAAGGCAGCGAGAAATGGCTCGGCGTTTCGGAGTTAATTTGGTGATGACGGCATTGACTGGCAATTACAAGGCGGATCAGATACATGTTTCTTATATTTTGGAGAGGCTTAGTAGATGAACGCGGCATTTCAATGGGCACCTTTGCTTCCCTATTCAGTACTTGCTCTATTGTTGCTGGCGGCTGTTGTTGTTGCGGCTTTGGCTCGATGGAAGTGCGTTTCTGATTTCTATGGACGGAGTTTATTCTTTATCGTTCTTGGATTCTTACTGCTGGAGCCTGTTGTTATCAACGAGGTACGTTTACCACTGCTGGACAAGTTGGTGATTGTGGTAGATGAATCTCCGAGCGAAAATATCGCCGGACGTAATAAAACCGCCGAAAAAATACTTTCTTATATTAAGACTTCTCTTGCCTCCGCGCAGGGCGTTGAGCCAGTTGTTATTCGCGCTGGTCAGGATATTGTCAGCTTGAAAAATCAGAACACGTCTCTTTTTTCCGCTTTGAAAGAAAACCTTATTAGTATTCCACAAGGGCAGGTTGCCGGTACGGTTCTGATTACGGATGGGCAGGTGCATGATGTTCCTGAAAGTCTTGGTGCGTTGGAAAAGCTGGCTCCTTTCCACGTCGTTTTGACTGGAAAAAAGGATGAGTTCGACCGTAAGGTGAAAATTGTTGAAGCACCTAAATACGGGCTGCTTAGTCAGGAGATAACGCTAAAGGTGAAGGTAGAGGATAGCGGCAGGTATTCAGGAACGCCCATCGTTCTAAATGTCAGTCAGGATGGAAAACCTTTTGGTATCTTTACTGTCGAGGCAGGGGAAGTGCAGAGCTACGCCTTTAGGCTCGATCATTCCGGTCAGAATGTTTTTGAGTTTTCCGTTGCCGCCGAAAAAGGTGAGATGACGGAAAGCAACAATACTGCCGCCGTTATCGTGAACGGTGTAAGGGACAGGCTGCGGGTTCTGCTTGTTTCAGGGATGCCGCATGTCGGGGAGAGGGCATGGCGTGATTTGTTGAAATTTGATCCATCCATTGATCTTGTCCACTTTACGATTTTGCGTACGCCGATGTCGTTCGACAGCACGCCATCCCGCGAGATGTCTTTGATAGCATTTCCGGTGGAAGAATTGTTCCAGAGGAGAATTAGGGATTTTGATTTGATTATCTTTGATAAATATGCTCGCTATGGCTTGTTGCAGCAGCAATATTTTCTCAATATTGCTTCGTTTGTGAAGGAGGGCGGGGCTTTCTTGATGGCGTTGGGGTCGGAGAGTTCGGCGCAGAGTGTGTTTAAAACGCCGCTCGGTGGAATCTTGCCGGTAGAGCCGAAGCTGGACGACCGGAGCATTCTGTCGAATCCGTATCTGCCGAAATTGACTGATCTTGGTAAAAACCATCCCATCACTGGCGATCTTTATCGATTTCATGAAAGCAAAAATTCTTGGGGGCGTTGGCTGACTCAGACGAATGTCAACCAGACCGGTGGGCAGGTTCTGATGATAGGGGCGGAAGGCCGACCCTTGCTAATTATCGACAAGGTTGGGAAAGGGCGCGTGGCTGTGCTTGCCAGCGACAATATTTGGCTTTGGTCGAAGGGTGTGGATGGGGGGGGGCCGTATACTGAGTTGTTGCGCAATGTTTCGCATTGGTTGATGAAGGAGCCTGAGCTGGAAGAGGATTTTATCAGGGCGGAAGTTCGTGGGAACGTTATCACAGTTTTTGGACGTGGGTCGTACTCCGGTTCGAAGAGCGTCACGATGACCCGTCCTGACGGGCAGGACGAAGCTGTCGCCATGTTAACGCAGGAGAAATTTCTTGTTAGTTCACGAGTGATTGCCGATCAGAACGGCATCTATCGTTTCAGTAATGGTAGTAAGACGGCTTTTGCCATCGTGGGAACGGCGGTAGGTGAGGAATTTTCGGATGTTCATACTACCGAAGAAAAGTTGAAGCCGGTGGTTGATAAAACGAAAGGCGCGATGATTTGGTATTCCGAAAAGCCCGATTTTTCTTTCAGGAGAATGAGGCTAGGGAACGGTAGCTTCGGTGGTAGGGATTGGATCGGTTTGAAACACAATTCAGCCTATAATATCGGGAGCGTCGAAAGCGCACCATTGATACCAAACTGGTTATCATTGCTTATTATTCTTGGTAGCTTGCTTACGGTCTGGTGGCGAGAGGGCGGAAAAAACAAGATATAGCTGAATCTAAAATTATTCATACATTTTTAATAGAGCAGTCGAAAACTCAGGTTAGTGGTCTTTTTTCTCTTCTTCTAGCAGTGAGCAAGCTTGTTGCAAATCCTCGCAGTAAGTGACGAGAGACCCGTTGAATCCTACGATATCGAGAACGGAAGCGGGCTGTGCTGTAGCTCCAGCGAAAATGAGCTGTCCGTTGTTGTGATGGACTTTTTTCAGCAGGGAGGCGAAAAGCCCGATGCCGTGACTGTCCAGAAATTCAACCTTCTCAAGGTCGATAATGATATTGGGGCAATCCGCCGGAATTTTTGCGTCTATTACGCTTTTGGCTTGCCTGACGAGGTCAGCGTCCACGAAGCCGAAGAAACGTATGATTGAAAACTGTGATTGGTTTTGAACTTCAAGGAGGCTGTCGTTGGTCATGTTGATTGCCCATATTCTGCGATGATGATTGTGGCATCGTCAATGTGGAGTGGCTGTTTCTTCTGTTTCTGTAGAAATTCCTGCCAGAGATAGTCGGCAAGTTCTGGTGCAGAGGAGGATGGTGCATCCTGAACCAGTTTCAAGAGTTTCTGCGCGGCGAGACCATGCCTGTCAAATGTCTCAAGGAACCCGTCCGTCATGAAAAGGAATTTGTCGCCACGTTTCGGACGGATGGATTTTATGTCGTAAAAGTGGTCTTCGGAGAGGCTGAGCAGGGGCCCTGTTACATCCACCATTTTTGCGCGGTCGCCCTGCAGATGAATCGGGCGTGGATGCCCGGCGGAAGCGATCTTGAGCGTGCCTTCCGGAAAAAACTTGAGGCATTGGCACGTCATGATCATGTTTTCCAGCAGGAGATCACCGTCCATGTGTCGCGACAGGTACTGCAGGAAGCAGGGATCTTTGGTTTTTGTGTGCATTCGGAACAAGCCGTGCAGGTATCCCGCGTAAACGCAGGAAAAGAATTTTGCCTGCCTGCCGTGTCCCATTACATCGGCTAGGGCGACCACCAGATTTTCCGGCGTTTGCTGGTGTAGGATGAAATCACCGCCACCAGCATCGGCGACTGAATAGCGAGTGATGAATTTCCACGCGCCATAATTTTCCGGTAGTGAGGGCTTAAGTAGTTCTTTGATGTCATGATGAAATTGTCCGTTTACGGAGTCTCGAACTTGCTTTGAGCGGTGCAGCAGGCGCGTCAGGACTGTGTGTAGACGCTCGCTTGAGACTGGTTTGCACAGGAAATCATCCACCCCCAGATGGCTGATGTACGGGCTGTTTTCATGATCGCTGTGGCCGCTCAGGAAAATAAAAGGCATCGTATCGCCCCCTTCCGCATCGGCAAGGGCTTTGCGTAGTGCGATACCGTCCATGTCCGGCATGACCAAGTCGGAAATAATCAGGTCAGGCTTATGGTGCGCGAATGCCGCCAGTGCGTCCATGGCGTTCTCGAAGGAGATGATTTCGTAAATATCGCTTAACATGCGCTTGTGTATCTGGAGGGATATTGGGTCGTCATCCACCAGAAAAATTTTCTTTTTTCGTTGTTCTGAATTGATAGCTGTTGATTCCGTCGAGCATATATTTTGAAATGTTCTGAAGTGGTTTAAACTGTCAGGTCTTGAGTTCATCGGGAGATAAACAGGTTTTTTGCAGAGGGTAAGGATGCAGCCGAGGCCGTATCCGCATTCAGCCTTTGTTATGGCTGCGTGCAGCATGGACAGGGCAATTTCGCATTTTGCGTTGAAATTTGCGAAAGGCGTGCTGTTATCCAGTACTTCCAGATTCGCTTGCGTCTTCGAAATGTCGATCTTGATCTCGATATGATCAGCCTTGCGAACGGGGTGTTTGACAAGATTGGTAAGTATCTCTGTCAGGCAAAATAGTAGGTTGCCGATGTGCTCTTTCGAGATATGCTTAAGTTGAAGGAAATCAGATACTTCCTTGCGAATGACGTGCATATCATCGTAAACTAGCGTAGAGCGTATAAGCTTAAATGTAGGTGCGGATGAATTATCTGTTTCTGATGTAGTTTCAGCGGAATGTTTTTTCATGCTTTTTTATTTGTTTCCTCTTGTCGCAAGCTAAAGTTGCATTTAAAGGAATACCGTAAGTTGCATACGTCAACAAGGATGTAAGTTTTAATATTGAATGTCAATGTCCTCTGGTTTCTTGCCGTGATTAACATTATTATTGTGATTAGATGTACGGAAATCCTTCGTAGATGGAAGGATTGATTCAGGACAAAAAGGCGTAAAAATATGCGTGGTTATTTTGGTATTGGTGTGGAGAACGTTTCAAAGCCTATGAATGTTGGCAATTTGTTGCGGTCGGCTCATGCGTTCGGTGCGAGCTTTTTCTTCACCATCAGCCCGTCGGTGGATGTGATGTCCATGCGGGAGTCAGACACCTCCGGTGCTTTCGATCATATCCCGTTTTACAATTTTCAAAAGCCGGAAGACATTTTGCTGCCAAGGCAAACGTCACTTGTTGGAATCGAATTTCTGGAAGATGCCGTTGAATTGCCAAGCTTCCGTCATCCGAAATGCGCCGTTTATGTGCTTGGGCGAGAGAAGGGGAATCTCTCCGGCGAGATGTTGGAGCGGTGCGATCATGTTGTTAAAATCCCGATGAAATTCTGCATCAATGTTGGCGTAGCTGGTGCGCTGGTCATGTATGACAGGCTGATTAATTTCGGTAGGTTTGCTGATCGTCCAGTGCGAGAGGGCGGGCCGGAAGTTTTTTCTCCGGAACAGCTTAGGGAAGAACAGATTATCAGTCGTATCGCGAGGCATTCAAAACTTTAAGACCATCTTTTAAAACTTCATTTCATCGGAATGACGATATTGGAAAAAGTTGGTATTTTTAAAGGTGACTTTAATAATTGCGTTCAGGCTGTGGCGCATGTCGCGAAGATTGGTGAGATCTCAGAATTGATCTTCCATAGTGCTGATACCGAGGGTATTTTGACGAACACCGCTGCTGATCGTGTCGCCGAGCAGCTTTTTGGAATGTTGAATGCCAGTAAGGCTGCATAACATTGGGTGCAGTTTAGATGGTAATCAGTTAGTGTTTTAAAGTACTATCTGTTTCAGTCCTGAATACGTTTGTAATGGGTGCAGATTTAAAATTATCTGCGTCCGTTTTTTTAATCCTTCAGTAACAACTTTAAGTTGATTATATAGCTATAGGTGGGTTTTAAATCGCTTACGGAGGATAAGATGGCAGATGATGCAAAAAGCAGTCAGAATGTGCAGATACAGAAACTGGAGGCTTTGGGACAGTTCGCTGGAGGCATCGCGCATGATTTCAACAATATCTTGTCCATCGTTGAAGGTCACATGCACGTTGCCATCAGGCAACTGGAGAATGGCACACTGAAACCGGAGCAACTTCAGAAAATATTGAAAGCCACGCAGAGAGGGGCTTGTTTGACACGGCAGCTTCTTTCTTTCGGACGACAAAAGGTGGGAGTGGAGGAAAAAGTAAATCTTGTTGAGGCTCTGCACCAGCAGTATACGCTCTTGCGACCGTTGCTTGGTGAGAGCATCCAGTTTTTCATGACAGTGCCTGAGGAGCCAGTCTGGATCAACGCAATGCCGGATCATCTGACGCAGATGATCTTGAATCTCGCGCTGAACGCACGTGATGCCATGACGAAGGGCGGGGAACTTGCCATCATGTGTACACCTTATCAGAAGCAGCGCCTCAACTGCGATTCAGGAGAGGAAACTTCCTTTATCTGCATAAGTATTGTTGACAGTGGTGGAGGGATTCCCGCCGATATTCTGCCGCGCATCTTTGAGCCGTTTTTTACTACCAAGGATCAGGGCAAGGGCACAGGTCTGGGGCTTTCGGTCGTTTACGGAATAGTAGATCAGTTGAAGGGAAGCATTGAAGTATCTTCCGTGCAGGGGGAAGGAACTAGTTTTGATATTTATCTGCCTGTGACCGAAGCACCTGTCGCTGATGTCATAGTGTTTAACGATGTCAAAGTTTGCTGTAGTTTGGCTGGTAAGACTATCCTGATCGCTGAAGACGAGCATGAGCTGAGAGATATTCTGTCCGGAATATTTGAGGGTATGAATATGAAGGTGCTTACCGCCGGGAATGGCAATCAGGCACTCGTTGTGCAGGATGAATATGACGGGGAGATAGATTTTTTGTTGACGGACGTGGTGATGCCGGAGATGGATGGAGTGAAGCTTGGAGAAATATTTAGAGCCGTTCGTCCGGATTCAAACGTGGTTTACATGAGCGGTTATCCCTTTATGGACGGGCGCAATGATATTAAGGTTCCTGCGGGAGAGCCTTTTATAAGTAAACCTTTACAGGAGGATAGTATCAGGAGGGTTCTGGAGTGTATTTTGAAATGTCGGAAGGAATGTCGGAAGGAACGCATGTAGAGAGTGAAATATGGAGTTGTCAAAAGATATTGATGTGTTGGAATTTCGTAAATTTTTGAAATAAATTGATTCTGATGTTTTTATAGAAGAACTTGAGAAAAGAAAAATCTATGGTGGGGAATACTTCAAAATTAAAAATAACTTATCTCAAATGAAAAGAGGTAATGGAAACTCGCACGGTTGTGTTTTCTATAATAATAGAAACAAGCTTGTTATATACGATGTGGTTTATACAGAAATACTCAAATATTTTTAATTTTTTCGTTTTTATGGTTCTACGTGCCTTATGAATTTATAATGGCGAAAGGACAGCCTTTTGGATGCCCGCGTAAAGCAGGCATGACGGATTGTTTTAAGAAGTTACGAGGTTCCGGCGCACCAAAGGAATGACAATTGCACAAGTAATTTTGGATTCAGCTATAAATTTCCCGTTTTCTGCGGTGTTATGCGTATTCATAGAAATGTTTGCTGTTTCAGTAGCGGTTGAATTATTGCATAATTTTCAAGAATTTAACGGGGCGGTGTTAAAATTTGGCGAAAATGAAGACAGTGGATGTTCTGGTGATCGGCGGCGGTATCAACGGAGTTGGAATCGCACGCGATCTATCGGGGCGCGGCGTATCAGTTATACTATGCGAGAAAGACGATCTTGCTAGTGCCACTTCTTCGGCTAGTACTAAGCTCCTTCAAGGTGGTCTTTGCCATCTGAAGCGTGGGAAAATTCGTCTGATGCGCGAAGCAATGACTGAGCGGGATATTTTGCTTCGCTCTGCACCACATATCATTTGGCCGATGACTTTCGTTTTGCCACATTATAAAAGGCTGTGTCCGTGGTGGCTAATCCGTATGGTTCTGTCCGTCTATGATTATCTGGGATGGCGTACTGTTCTTCCGAAATCGAAATGGCTTTCCTTCGTCGGAACCCGGATCGGTCAGCCGTTGAAACTGTTATTCAAGCGGGGGTTCAGCTATTCCGATTGCGTTGTGGATGATGCGCGTCTTGTGGTGCTTAATGCGATGGATGCTTACGAGAAGGGTGCGAAGATATTGACTCGCACCGAATGTATCGGTCTTGATAGGCATCCTAAGGAGCCGGGTTGGGCTGTGACTTTGCTTGACAATATCACTGAGGACAGATTCATGGTACATGCGCAGGTTGTTGTCAACGCGTCTGGTCCATGGGTCAACAAAGTTCTTTCTCTCGTTGACGAGGGTGCGGAGAAATATGGGGTGCGTTGGATTAAGGGCAGCCATATCCTTGTGCCGAGGATTTATCAGGGAGAGTATGCCTATGTCTTGAAAAACGATGATGGCCGCGACGTTTTTGCTATCCCGTATGAAGAAAAGCATACGTTGATTGGAACAACAGAGAGCGACTACGATGGCGACATCGAGGAGGTGCGTGTCGACTTGGACGAGGTTGAATACCTGTGCGGGGCAGTCAATCGGTATTTTCGCCATCAAATCAAGCCAGAGGATGTTGAGTGGACGTATAGTGGCGTAAGTCCCATGATAGATGGTAGCGAGTGTGATTACATTCTGGATGCCGAAGAGCATCATGGTGCGCGTATTTTAAGTGTCTATGGCGGAAAAATTACCACATACCGCAAGCTATCCGAGCAGTCGGGTGACAGGGTGGTTGAAATGCTTGGGCGTGGCAGGGGGGCGTGGACTGAACCTGCGGCTTTGCCCGGAGGTGAAGGCTCCGCTGTTAATTTTGAAACCTTCCTCAAAACGCTACGGCGGGAATACGGATGGATTCCAGAAGCTCTTATCCTTCGGTATGCGCGTTCCTACGGTGCGCGTGCGCGTGCGTTTCTGCGCGGCTTCAAGAGGCTGTCGGATATGGGCGAGTATCTGGGCGACGATGTATATGAAGCCGAAATTTCCTATCTAGTTAACGTGGAATGGGCGTTGACTATGGATGATCTTTTGTGGAGGCGTTCCAAGCTGGGGCTGCATATTTCCGACGACACGCGGAAGAATATCCAAAAGCTTTTGAAGAATATCCTGACGAAAAAAGGGAACTGATATCAGGCATGGATACGATAGAAACTTTAAAGATAATAGCAAGCATGGAAGATCATGGGCAGAGGCTTGATCGGGTGCTGGCCTCCCATGCTCCGCAGGTGTCGCGTTCACGTTTTCAGGGTTTGATAGTTGGCGGGCATATCAGTCCGGCGAGGGACAGCTCCTATAAGGTTAAGGAGGGGGATGTATTTTATGTCACTATTCCTCCCGCTGAAGAGGCCGTCCCAAAGCCGCAGAAAATCGCCATTGATGTTGTGTATGAAGATGATGACCTGCTAGTTGTAAACAAATCGGCGAATATGGTTGTGCATCCGGCAGCGGGAAATCGCGATGGAACCCTTGTGAATGCTTTGTTGGCGCATTGTGGTGATCGGCTTTCTGGAATCGGCGGAGTTAAACGTCCCGGTATTGTGCATCGTCTCGACAAGGAAACGTCCGGTCTTATGGTTGTGGCGAAGAATGACATCGCGCATCATGGTCTGTCGGAGCAACTGGCGGCGCGAACTCTGAAGCGTGTTTATCAGGCGATTGTGTTTGGAGCGGTGTCTCCGTCGTCTGGGAGAATCGAAACCCAGATCGGGCGTAGCAAGACCAACCGCAAAAAAATGGCGGTACTAGCTTCAGGTGGCAGGACGGCGGTCACGTATTATAAAAAACTGGAGGGCTTCGGGATGTTGGCCTCTCTTGTCGAGTGTCGTCTGGAAACGGGGCGTACACACCAGATTCGCGTCCATTTGGCGCATATCAGGCATTGGTTGGTGGGCGATCCTGTTTATGGACGCGGTTCGGTGGAGAAGTTTTTGCGCCTTAATAAAGCGGATCCAGCTCTTTTTACAGCTATGTTGGGTTTTCCGAGGCAGGCTCTTCATGCTGTTGCTCTTGAATTTATCCATCCGATCAGTAAAGATAGGGTGAGGCTAACGGCTGAACTGCCGGAGGATATGCAGGGTCTTCTCTGTGTCCTCAGAAAAACTGGACAGGAACGGTAAAGTGATATGAGTAATTCAACACCTATGCAGAAGGGTCAAGAAGTCAACTTGATGGAGATTGATCCTGGGCTGCATCGCGTTGTTGTCGGTCTTGGATGGGACGTGCCGGGGCAGAATCATGGATTTCCGGTTGATTTGGATGCCAGTGCCTTTCTTCTCAACCGCGAAAATTGTGTGCGGCATGACACTGATTTCATTTTTTACAATAATCTTGAAACGGAAGAATGTGCTATCAAGCATCTTGGTGACAATACAACGGGCGAAGGTGAAGGCGACGATGAGGAAATCGAGATTAATCTGGACGCGCTTCCGTTTGATGTGGAAAAAATTGCTTTTTCCGTGACGATCCACAATTCGGATGAACGGCAGCAGAATTTCGGGATTGTCAGTGGAGCCTTTATTAGGATCGTTAATTTGGATACTGGCGTAGAACTGGCTCGTTTTGACCTGTCGGAAGATGCTTCGGA
Source organism: Alphaproteobacteria bacterium (assembly GCA_023136145.1). GTDB lineage: Bacteria > Pseudomonadota > Alphaproteobacteria > Micavibrionales > UBA2020 > PALSA-926. The sequence goes on along the minus strand of JAGLRU010000161.1, from coordinate 816 downwards.
CGAGAATGGTTTTATTTTCGGGGAACTGAGTCGTGATGGGCAGGGCTGGAAATTCAAAGCGATGGGGCAAGGAAGTACTGGTGGCCTGTATAAAATTTCTTGCGACTATAACGTTAACGTTGCTGCACCGTAGGGTTTACGACGGCCATCTGCTTTTGTAAAAGGAGTTTATGCTCTTCGACTGTATTGGTTTTGTTGCTTTCTATAAAGGTTAGCGCATCTTTCCAGTAAGGCTCAGTTTTTGCCATGTTTTCCAAATCTTTTTTGATATCAGGGCGACTCAAAAACCGTTCTCCAGCTTTGAATATATCGGGATCATTATATTCTTGCATTACTTCTAGGCAATTTTGGAGATCGTTATTATCCCATCCTTTCCTATCGGATTTTGTTCTAAGTATGGTAAATCATTGTTTAAAGCTATTATTTCCTTGCATTTTCTTGAAACGCTTGTATATTGACCGCGCTCACGAGTTTCGTGACGCTTATTGTGTGGGAGGCATCCTCGAAAGACCATTTGGGAGCCGTACCACAAAACTCTTTAAGATTTAGGAGTCAGAAATGGCAAAGAAAGTAACAGGGAACATCAAGCTGGTTGTACCTGCGGGTAAAGCTAATCCATCGCCGCCTATCGGTCCGGCTTTGGGGCAGGCTGGTGTTAATATCATGGAATTCTGTAAGGGATTTAACGCGCAAACGAAGTCGATGGAGCAGGGTATGCCGATTCCTTGCGTTATCACCGTATATCAAGATCGTTCGTTTACGTTCGCCATGAAGACTTCACCTGCCAGTTATTATCTCCGCAAAGCGGCGAAGATT
>JAGLRU010000160.1 GCA_023136145.1 Alphaproteobacteria bacterium | reverse complement strand
CCAATATCCAGTGCGCCTTGATCCAAACCACTGAACTGGACTGATCGCCGAGAAAAGACACGCCAGCTTTGGAAGAATTCTCCGCAGATTCATACACAATTCCCGCTGAACCGCCAATAAAAGGAGATACGGCAAAAATCGGAATATGATGTTTTATAGCGGCTTTTCTGAGGCATGGGAGGACTTTTTCTGGAATATTACCCGTTCCCAACGTCGTAAGAATAATTCCAAGACAGTTGCGATTCCTGATATGGGGCTGAATGGATTCTTCCGTAATGCCGGGTTCTGTAACAATACTTACGATATAGCCATTTGTCCTATGTTTATCATTATTGACGTTGATAATAAATTTGGCGTTAGGAGGAGGCTGGTTGGGATTATAGGTTGATGCCATTTCCCGCCTGTGCATCGACGTGCTGGTAATAGCCTTGTCGATGTTATGCAGATAAACACCCTGTGCGCTTATGGTTCCAATAAGACCACCCGGTCCATCAACGCTATCAAAAGCATGATAGAGGTGATCCGAATTTTTATAAGTCCTAACGCTTCGTATAACTACAGAATCAAATACGATAAGAACATCTGTTATGTTCTTTTTATCCGCCTCTATGCCTGTTTGTATAGCAGAAATCAGATTGCGCTCACTATCGCCACCACGTTCAGAAAGCGGCTTTTGGGAACCTGTAAAAATGATTGGCGTAAACAGCGCACTATCCCGAGTTTCATACCGATAAAATCCGAATGAAAAGGCAGAAGCTGTATTAGCCATCGTATCAGTGCCATGCGGACAAATGATAAAATCGAAATCTTTTTGCTGCCGATTAATATAAAAAAGAAACTCTTCATACTCTTCTGGTCGCAAATTCGTGCTGTCTTTAGTTGAAAGAGTAACGAATTCAAAATCAATATTCTCAAATTGAGAAAGTGATGTGATTTTCTCGACAGCCTTTCTAAACTCTGTATCAGATTCTGGCGGACGCAGATTACCATTCTCATTCAGCACCATCCCAATCGTACCGCCAAGATTGCAGATTAAAGCTCGTTTTTTCATTTATAAAACCCATTTTCTCTAACATTATGGAACAT
>JAGLRU010000016.1 GCA_023136145.1 Alphaproteobacteria bacterium | reverse complement strand
TAGATAATATGCTATCCGAAAACCGAGGAGTTTATCACCATAAGGGCGGTGGAAAAATCCTGATTTATTTCCACGAACTCACGCCCGCTCTGGGCAAAGCAAAGATCGGCCTCCTCAAAAACAAAATGCTTGCTCAGCTCGAAAATGTGCAAAAAGGAAGGTCAGACCCCGATCAACCGTTAGTCTCTGAAAAAGACTCCTCTCCTAATAAAAACGAACAAAAGCAACCTGCTGAAACGAACCTATCTCGGCTAATAAAAGATGGTCTGGGGAATAATCCCAACTTGGAAATTCTGACACTCTGGATGTCGCGCGTCCTGCAGAACCTGACGATGAGCACACACAAAACTCCACTGCTAAGAGAAATGTCCGATCTGGCGATAAAATCCAATATTTCCTACCTGCCATTATGGAGTGCTTCCGCTCAGGCAATCATCGGGTCTATATGCACTGTAAGAAGCCCTATCTCCGTCAATAAATACGACACAGGAGAATTTCTGCGACAAGATTTGGCATCCTTATTCAGCTCCTGCTTCCATCTCTATTCAATGCAGTCAAAAAACGTGCAGTCGCTAATCGTAATCCCAATACGCATAACCAGCCTGAACGATAAAAATTTTGTTGAATTATATCTGACATTTCTACACCGTCTCGATTCAAAAATCAAAAAAAACATTATTTTCGAGATAAAAAACATTCCGAAAGACAATCTCCCCGCAACACTCAAGGAAACAATTAAAACGCTCGAAATATCAAGTCGAGCATATATCTTTGAAACGGGAATTCTTACGTACTTTAACCACAGCAAGAATTTCCCGAAGCTTCACGCATGTGGCTTCAATGCTGCAGAAGGCAATCTTTCCGAGAACGAAAAACTACGGCTAACAAAAAAATACGCTGAACAATACGCCGGCTTCGGAGTAAAGACGTACATCCGATTTGTTGACGACAAAAAAACTTTGGCGACGGTAGTTAAAGCTGGATTCACCTATATTTCCGGGTCAATCATCGGGGCAGCCACAAAAACGCCCTACACTACAAAAAAATTGCCCCTCAGCGAAATCGTGTAGAATCTTATTTCTTCTTTAATTTTTCCTTGATCTCGTCTTCAATAGCACAGGATTCGTAGATGATCGCGGAGTAGAGGCTATACACGAACGCTGGGGCCATTCCATATTTTTTTCCAGCATTTATGCACCGATTCCGCACTTTCACAGCCCTTCCGTGCAAAAAAGACGATATATCGTATTTACTCTTGATCTTGGCAACTTTTTTAACCACACGAAAACGAGCACCCAATAATTTCATAATTTGGGTGTCCAGATCGTCTATCTGATCTCTGCAAGACTTCAGTAGTTTTGCGGTGCTTTCTTGATCGCTTTCTTTCATGATATATCTCTGCTAATAATAATTTCTGAAACAAACGATAGCATACATCATGATCTTCATAAAAATAATAACCTTTTTCATTTTCGTACTGACGTTATCCATTCCAGCAGCCGAAGCCGGAGATTTCAACGCGGAAACCTTCACGCTGAAAAATGGTTTGCAAGTGGTTGTCATTCCTAACCACCGTGCTCCCGTTGTGACACACATGATCTGGTACAAATTCGGCGGCGGAGACGGAATCCCCGGAAAATCAGGTATTGCTCACTTTCTTGAGCATCTGATGTTCAAAGGAACACCAAATGTCCCCGACGGACAGTTTTCCATCACTGTCAAAAAACTCGGCGGCAACGGCAATGCCTTCACTTCGCTCGACACTACCGCCTTCTATCAAAACATTGCGCGGAAATCCCTCAACCGCGTCATGGAGATGGAAGCTGACCGCATGAAAAACCTGACACTGAAGGAAAGCGAAGTCACCTCAGAGCGTCAGGTGATAGTCGAAGAACGTCGCCAGCGCATCGACAACCAACCGCAAGCGAAATTTCAGGAGCAAATGAAGAGTGCACTGTTCGTTAATCATGCCTATGGAATCCCCGTTATCGGTTGGCTACATGAAATGAAAGAACTAACACGGGAAGACGCACTGGATAGCTACAACAAATGGTATGCGCCCAACAACGCCGTCCTTGTCGTTTCTGGCGACATCACGTCGGCGAAACTCAAACCAATGGCGGAGAAGTATTACGGCGGAATCAAACCTTCCATACTGCCAGAGCGAATCAGACCGAAACCGGCTCCGATTGTCGCACAGCATCGGCTCACTATGAAAGACCCGCGCATAGGCTCACCCGTGATCATGAAAATTTACCGTGCGCCACGCGGCAGCGACTCGCTGGAAATCATGACCGAGATTTTCGGCGGTTCCTCGACATCACGCCTTTACAAAATTTTGGTAGTAGACCGAAAACTGGCCATTTCAGCAGGTGCCGACTACAACCCAATCAGCCTGAATGACACAACACTAACCATCTACGCCAGCCCCACTCCAGACACTTCCCTACAACAATTGGAAGACGCGATAGATGCGGAAGTCAGGAAACTCACGAAAAAAGGCATCAC
>JAGLRU010000159.1 GCA_023136145.1 Alphaproteobacteria bacterium | reverse complement strand
ACTCTTATTTGGAATGACTATATATGCCTTATTAAACCGAATATGCCTGATAAGAGGACCTGCTGCCCACGCTTCTTCCTCACCGGTCTTTATCAAAGGTACATTCCGTTGTCCGGTCATACGCCTGCGCTTGTTACACTCGGTTTCTCCATGCCGCATAACAACCAGTTTGGCTTTTGTCATGACTCATTACCTTTCAATATTACGAGCTTGACCTTTTTGCCGTTCTCATACTCAAACACCAAAGGAACACCTGTTGCCACTTCAGCCGTATTGATAGTCTCCGGCGTATGTTCACCAAGAATAATAAGCATGGCACGAAGCGTGTTGCCATGTGCTACCAACAAAACATTTTTTCCTGCAAGAACGTCCGGCAGTATATGCTTCTTAAAATAAGGCTTCACCCGCGCAACGACATCCTTTAAGCTCTCACCACTTGGAGGAGGAACATCGTAGCTGCGACGCCAGATATGCACCTGTTCATCTCCGAATTTCTGGCGCGTTTCATCCTTGTTAAGACCAGTCAAATCACCGTAATTACGCTCACACAAATCATCGTGTTTCACCAAAGGCAAATTTTGCCCCACCTCAGACAATACAATCTCAGCCGTTCGATAAGCGCGTTTTAGAGTGGATGTGAATAATTTATCGAATTTAATCGGTTTCAGAAGATTTCCAGCGTATTCCGCCTCCACCACTCCCTTTTCGCTCAGATCAATGTCCGTAAGACCAGTAAACCGATTTTCCTTGTTCCACTGACTTTCGCCGTGACGCAACAACACTAGGTAATTCATAATTCTTTTCACCTCTTCAACTTAAAAAAGAGTAAAATGAAATTGCCAGAATATCAATGATTAAATGGGACGGCTTTCAACGGTACCGGCGTGTGTTTTTCCGCAGGCTGCGGGTTATATATTTCTCCATTTCTAAGATAGTATTCTTCACTAAGTATTGCCTTAAAAGCAAGATCAGTGCCCAAAGGCAGACAATACCAAAAGTCCTTGTCAACGTATGAAATCGTTCCAAAATCAAGTACAGCGGAAATCTTTTTTGTTTTGGGGTTTATCAAGATATTACCCTCATGAAGGTCATTATGGACAGCGAACAGCCGCCCGTCTATCCATGGCAAGGCTTGCGCCAGATCAACAAAAAAGTCTATAACCTCTTTTACAAGGGTACGCTGCTCATTAAGAGTCCAATCCTTGTCGAAAGCGAACATGGACAACTCAACGCCCGGCATTCTGGTCATACCAAAAAAAACCGCTTCCTTACCAACGTATGTGACTTTGGGAACGAGAAGTCCTTTTCCCTCTATTTTTTTCAAAAATTTATGCTCTTCATCAAACCAAGAAAGCATGTGGCTATCTTTTGGTCCCTTAAAAACTTCATTCCCGATAAAAACTGTGTACGCATTCGCTCCTTGCTCTGGAAAATACGCTCCCTTACCTTTCAGGTCTGGGCGTTCGCGCAGGATCGCTTCAAGAAAATCTCCCGCACTCGTTACACCTTCCTGTTTTGTACTAGCTCTTAAAAATGCTCTTCTGATCATAAAATCTTTAATCTATCTGCAAAATTTATGTTTTTAATGCTTTCGATAGGGACACATTTTTTTTCGGCTCGGGAGCGAGACTTTTTTTCAGTTCCGATATTTGTTGTTTTATACACTGTATTTCTTTTTTATTTCCACCTACCAACGCCGAAAACAAATTGACGATTCTGTAAGCGTTTTCACTAATACGTACATCCCTAAGAGTTATTTTGTTACCAGATTTTTCTGAATACTCTTCGCAAAGCATAGAAGTAAAATCATCTTTGCAATCTCGCGAAAAAGGAATAAAATTAGTTTCTGGATGGCAAAAACTAGCTCTACCAAAATCAATGACTCCAGACAATCTATTCGTTTCCGGGTCATAGAGGATATTGCCTAAGTGCAAATCACCGTGTGATAAAGTTTGCGGGACATCCCTGTATTTTCTCTCATACCTTTCCTCAAAAGCCTTCTGCATATCACTGCAAAAATCCATATCATCCTTCAATACTTCTACAATACCTGAATCAGATAAGACAAGCCGTGAGTCTTCAGGTTTCAATTCTCGAGTTGTCAACGCATCCTCGTTAAATCCCAGTATTTCTGCATCTTGATCCGAAATAGCATTTTCAAAACCCGCTATAAATCCGGCTATATCTTTTGCCAATTGTCGTTTTTCCTGATACGTCATCTTATCAATAACAACAGAATCTAATTTCACACCTTTCATACGTGTCATGCCTATAAAGACTGTCTCTTTGCCTTCATAGATTAGTTCCGGTACCGGTAAGCCCTTACCTTCCAAATATCGCAAAATCTTTGCCTCTTTCTCGATCTGCTCAACCATGTCCTCAGCACCAGGAACATGGGTATCACAAGGAGCCTTAAAAACCTTATCTCCTGTAATAACCGTGTAGGCGCATTGTCCTTGACTAGGGAAATACGCCATTAATTCCGTGAAGTCTGCCACCCCTTTCGGCGCGGCTCCAAAAAAGGCGGAAGTTGTATGCTTGGGAAAAAGAGCCTTAAGACCAGGCTGCTCATTCAATATTGCTTCAAAAAAATCAACTCCGGTCGGTTTTGGGAGTTGTCCGGCAACTTTTGAAAATGCGGGTCTCAACATACCGCCTCCTATACATAAGAACTATAAATTGATTGACAGAACACTAGCATTCTTTCTTTGACTTTTCCAGCATAAAATGTCATTTATCTCTTTGTAAATAAGGTGAAAAAGTAAGTAAAAAGCCTTTGCACCCCTTATTGGCAGAGGCTGAATGAATGAAAAGGACTAAATAATGTTTAATATCACTAAAAAAGAAATGACTTGGGCTGGCGAAAAGCTAACCCTTGAAACTGGTAAAATGGCAAGACAGGCTGATGGCGCGGTTCTCGTGACATATGGCGAAAGCACCGTACTCGTAACAGCTGTTGCGAAGAGAGAAGCCAAGCCCGGACAAAATTTCTTTCCTCTTTCCGTCCACTATCAAGAAAAATATTTCGCATCAGGAAAGATTCCCGGGGGCTTCTTCAAACGCGAAGGTCGCCCAACCGAACGCGATACACTAACCTCACGTCTTATCGACCGCCCGCTCCGCCCCCTCTTCTTAAAAGGATTTCTAAACGAAACGCAGATCATCGCAACGGTCATCTCCTTCGACCTTCAGCATGAAACGGACATTCCGGCATTAATCGGTGCTTCTGCCGCGCTGACCATATCTGGCATCCCATTTATGGGGCCTGTCGCTGCCGCACGCGTTGGCTACATAGATAACGAATTCGTACTAAATCCAACCACAGACCAGATGAAAAACAGCAAGCTTGATCTCGTCGTTGCAGGAACCAGAGAAGGCGTACTGATGGTTGAATCCGAAGCTCATGAGCTTCCTGAGGAAATCATGCTGAACGCCGTTATGTTCGGCTGGAAAGGCTTCCAGCCCGTGATCGACATGATAATCGAGATGGCTGAAAAATGTGCGAAAGAACCTTGGGACGTTCAGGCTCCTGCCTACGACAAAAAAGCTCTTGAAACAAAAATCCGCGACCTCGTTGCCGAAGACTTCAAAGCAGCATATCTAGTTCGCGGCAAAGTGGAGCGTGTAAGCAAGCTCTCTGCTGCAAAGGCAAAGGCAGTTGATGCTTGCGTTCCAAAAGACGATGCCTCAAGCCTGATTACGTCCGCCGTTATCGAAGCGATGTGCAAGGAAGTCGAGGCAGACATCGTCCGTAACGAAATCCTCGACAAAGGCATCCGCATAGATGGACGCGACACCAAAACCGTCCGCAAGATCACAGCAGAAGTCGGATTTCTTCCACGCGTTCACGGTTCCGCCCTCTTCACACGCGGTGAAACGCAGGCTCTTGTCGTCACGACGCTCGGCACAGGCGACGACGAACAAATGATCGACGGGCTGCATGGGGAATCCAAGGAAACCTTCATGCTGCACTACAACTTTCCTCCATACTCCGTTGGCGAAGCCGGACGCATGTTCGGTGCTGGAAGACGCGAGATCGGTCACGGAAAACTCGCATGGCGTGCTATCCATCCACTTCTCCCCGAAAAAGAAAAGTTCCCCTACACCATACGTGTTGTGTCGGAAATAACAGAATCGAACGGCTCATCCTCTATGGCGACCGTTTGCGGCTCCTCCCTCGCGCTAATGGATGCGGGAGTGCCTCTAACTCAGCCTATCGCTGGCATCGCTATGGGGCTAATTAAAGAAGGCGACAAGTTTGCAGTTCTGTCCGACATTCTTGGTGACGAGGATCATCTTGGCGATATGGACTTCAAAGTGGCTGGCACCGAAAATGGTATTACCTCCCTTCAGATGGATATTAAAATCACCTCCATCACCGAAGACATCATGAAAATCGCGCTCAATCAGGCGCAAGTCGGTCGTATGCACATTCTAGGAGAAATGGCGAAGGCTTTGACAACCTCACGCGATGCACTCAACCAGAATGCTCCGCAAATCGTCACCATCAAAATCTCGAAGGACAAAATTCGCGAAGTCATCGGCTCTGGTGGCAGCGTTATCCGTGAAATCGTCGAAAAAACTGGCACAAAGATCGACATCGAGGACGATGGCACAATCAAAGTCGCCGCCGTTGGATTGGAAGCAATCCAAAAGGCAATCGACTGGATCAAGAGCATCACCGCATCGCCAGAAGTCGGCACGATTTATGAAGGCACCGTTGTTAAGATTGTCGAATTCGGAGCTTTCGTAAACATCATGCCAAAAACGGATGGTCTGGTACACATATCCGAAATCTCCAATCGGCGCGTCAAGTCCGTCTCAGAAGTTCTCAATGAAGGCGACAAAATAAAAGTGAAGTGCATCGGCATTGATGACAGAGGCAAAATCAAGCTATCGATCAAAGCACTGTTGGAAAATACAGATCAGCGCGAAGTTGGGTAAATTAAAAACCGCCGTCATGCCCGCCTCCGCCTTCGCTGTTTGGGCGGGGGGGACGGTTTTGCTGAAAGAGAGTCTTGAATGTCAAAACTCATCCTCCCAAAGATTATCGGTCATCGCGGAGCGAAGGCTTATGCGCCGGAAAACACGCTGGTGTCCATCCACACCGCTGCTGATATGGGCATTGAGTGGGTTGAAATTGATGTAAAACTGACCCGCGATTGCATACCTATAATATTCCACGACGACGAATTAAACCGATGCACCAACGGCTCCGGTCTTGTCGCCGAAACTGATTTAGAAACAATCAAAGAGCTGGATGCCGGATTCTGGTTCGGCGAAAGCTTTATGGACGAAAAAATTCCTACCCTCGAAGAAGCCCTCAACGTCATTATCGACCGTAGTCTCGGCGTCAATCTTGAGATCAAGCCTTGCCCCGGACGCGAAAAAGAAACTGCCGAAGTTATGCTGGATTTCGCAACACGCATCTGGCCGGATGAATCTCCGTCACCCCTCATCTCCAGTTTTTCACATGTGAGTCTTGAAACAGCGATGGATGTCATTGACGAATGGCCACGTGGGCCGCTACTCGATGAATACGTCCCGCACTGGAAAAAATTAGCCGAGCATATCAATGCCAGCACCATCAATATCAACGGCAACAAAGTCACACAATTGCTAATAGACGAATATCTCGACCTCGGAAAACCAATCCTCGCTTACACCATCAACGATCCCTCAAAAGCGAAAGAGCTGATGAGTTGGGGCGTATCAAGCGTGTTCTCTGACTGCCCGGATGTAATACGGGATGAGATTGAGTCAATTCATTA